>NZ_JAVRBF010000724.1:0-277 GCF_032436805.1 Streptomyces sp. P17
GTGAAGCCGGTCACCAGCGCAGTCGTCGCAATACCGGCGGCAATACCGGCGGTCTTTGCGAAGCCTTCGACACGCTTAGTGAGGCCGTCAAGCGTACTTTGGTAACGCTTGGCGGCTCCCTCACCTGTCAGTTCAAACCCGAGTAGGGCAATGAGTTCATCAGCGATTGCCATTAGTCTTTTGGGCCTCTCTCACCTTCTCTGCTTCTGCTGCCTTAAGGTCAAGCGCCTCATGAGCATCTAGAACATCAGCGAGCGTGACCCACTCTCTAACGTAA
>NZ_JAVRBF010000725.1:0-277 GCF_032436805.1 Streptomyces sp. P17
ATAATGTTCCCAAACTAGACCCACAAAAAGATGTGGTGATTGACTTGTCTCATAAAGATGAGAGCCTTGACGGGAAAGAAGTGGCCTTGCATCAAACCTTTAACTATCGCTTGGTTGGAGCATTGATTCCAAGCAATCGTGCGACTGATTTATTTGAATATGGTTTTGAAGATAACTATGATGAAAAGCATGATGAGTATAATGGTGTTTATCGCAGCTATCTGATGACGGATGTCATCCTCAAAGACGGTTCTGTCTTAAAAGAGGGGACAGAAGT
>NZ_JAVRBF010000726.1:0-277 GCF_032436805.1 Streptomyces sp. P17
TTATTTTATAGAAAAAAATTCTGCAATCGGGCCAAGGGTAAGTGCAGGAAAGAAAGCTAAAGCTGCTACTATCGCAATTACTGCAAATACCATTAAACCAAAAGTTGCGGTATCCGTTTTTAAAGTACCTGCACTTTCAGGGATATACTTTTTATTGGCTAAAATACCTGCAATGGCTACAGGTCCGATAATAGGTAGGTATCTCGCCAATATCATTACTACACCACAGGTAATATTCCAAAATAGTGGTTTTGAAGGATTAGGCGATAACACACTA
>NZ_JAVRBF010000727.1:0-277 GCF_032436805.1 Streptomyces sp. P17
GTCTGGCTGCCGCTGAGATGACCGATATGGCCGCGATGTCGGACGCTATGCCTTGCTGTCCGGACGGCCAAAAAAGCAATAACTGCCGGGATTGTCCGCTTGTCGCGATGTGCATGCTGACCATCGCGCAGGCCGAACCATCCCCAACGGACGGTGTCCAAGTTTCCTTTCAAACCAGCCGACTGCTTTTCCCTCTCGACGACTTGATTGCGGACGGCCTCATCGGTTCCCCTCCGGATCATCCCCCTCGAATCTCGATCTGATCGGCGTCTCCACG
>NZ_JAVRBF010000728.1:0-277 GCF_032436805.1 Streptomyces sp. P17
GCATCAGTTCGCGCGCTATCAAGGAAAGCAACTGATGCAGGAACAGCAGCTACGACTCACACAAGATCGTGCCGCAGCCCTTGCGCAGGCACACCCGATCGCCGCGCAGACCAGCTCCCTCACCGTGCGGCAACAGTTTGTCGGCAGCGGAGTTCAGTACACGCCACAAACGGTCAGCTTCTATAACAACTAGAGACAGGCTATGAATGATCTGTCGGTCATCGACCAATTCTTGGGGGTCTTTTCGCAATACATCGACTCGGGCTTCGGTCTGCTC
>NZ_JAVRBF010000729.1:0-277 GCF_032436805.1 Streptomyces sp. P17
GGCCGCCGCGCCACACGACTGGCACGATCTGGACCGGTAACCCGGCCCTTTGGCCGCAGCAGGCAGTCACCCGCTGCGGCCTGCTCTCTCAGGCAACGATCAGCGCCACATTGATGTTGTTACGGGTAGCGTGCGAGTACGGGCAGACGATGTGCGCCTTGCGCACCAGATCCTCGGCCTGCACGGCGGGCACGCCCGGCAGCGAGATGGTCAGTGCCACGTCGATGGCGAAGCCGGTGCTGACCGCACCGATACCGACGCGACCGGTGACCGAGGC
>NZ_JAVRBF010000730.1:0-277 GCF_032436805.1 Streptomyces sp. P17
ATTTCTTGCATATCTGGACGTTCCAAATCATGCAAGCAGACCTTCTCACAAGGTATGAGAAGATGACCCTGTTCGTAGCTAGAAGGAAAAAGCATAAACTCGCCTAGATACTGGACGATCTATAAAGCGATGTACTAAATGCACGGAATTGCAAGTGAAAGAACCAATCCACCAAGTATATTGGCCACCTAACTTCAAATCAAAGTCTTAAAACGAGGAAAGAAGTCGATGTGTTAGTGAAGGAAAAAGGTGATTCGATTTTAGACGCTTCCTTCCT
>NZ_JAVRBF010000731.1:0-277 GCF_032436805.1 Streptomyces sp. P17
GCGCTATATTTGACATGACAACAGATTTGCCGCCGCCAGTTGGTAGCACAGCCATCATATTACGATTGCCAGCACTCCAGCCGCCGTAAATATCGTATTTCAGTTTACTTTGATCCGGTCGCAGTATTGGCGTCATGCTTGCTGTTCTTTCCAAACACGACCGCACGAACCGAGATAATAACCTAGATCGCGCTCAATACAAATTGAACGCCGTCCGGTTCGATGCGCGGCAACGGCGGTTGTTCCGCTTCCGCCGAACGGATCAAGTATGGTGTCG
>NZ_JAVRBF010000732.1:0-277 GCF_032436805.1 Streptomyces sp. P17
TCTCGAACCCCTAGTCGATCACCAGTTGACATCCTTCATCGCTCCCTACTGCAGACGTACGTGTCGCTGTCAGCCCGAACACGCGGCTCACTCACCGTATACGGCGCTGTCACTCCTGCTCGACATCTCACGCGAACGCCTGCCCGAAGACCCGGACATCGCCCATCGCAGACGCGACCTGGATCAGCGTCGGCCCATCCTCGGCGAACGCGGCGGCGAACGCGCTCTCGAGCTCCTCCGGGTTGGACGCCCGCCAAGACTTCAGTCCCAGGCTTCG
>NZ_JAVRBF010000733.1:0-277 GCF_032436805.1 Streptomyces sp. P17
TATTATGTGCAAAAGAAAATTATGTTATTTTTTTGGACAAAAGTTTTAAAAGAAGTTGGGATGAATTTTTGGATGTATGAAGTTCATGGTAGTGAAGATGAAGCAAAAAACTGGATTGACATACAAATAAAAAGCCAGAAAATTAGAAAATCTTACAAGGTAATTAAAGAAGAAACAATAGAAATTAAATAATAGCATAATTAAGCAAACCCACATTTCGCTCGATGACAATGTATTTTTGTTTCAATGCAAAGGTTAGAACTGCGATACCGACAAT
>NZ_JAVRBF010000734.1:0-277 GCF_032436805.1 Streptomyces sp. P17
TTGCAAGAAACTTGAACCGAACTGAGAACTCCAAAGTTAAACGAACCACTTCAATATCGCCTTCCATCTCATCTCTCCGTTAGGCCGTTGCCTGATTTTAATTAAACCGTTAATGCCTCAAGAATCTCGCTGTCGGCCTGCATCTTTCCAGCCAGTTCGATTATCTTGTAAGAGTTGCGGATGAAGTACGCTGCCGTCTCGCCGTTCGGATCATTGATAACCGCATCCGAAATCTCCTGAGCCGTCACAACCTGACCCTTATAAGCTGCTTCCTGAA
>NZ_JAVRBF010000735.1:0-277 GCF_032436805.1 Streptomyces sp. P17
TCGCGGCGGGCAACCTTCTTCGTCTTCTTTGGCATGGAGGAGGCTCCTAATTTAAGAGCGGGGCTTCTCGCAGGGGAGACATCATCACATTTCAATGAAAGTAATACATACATGGCCGAAGGCGATATCGTTCGCAGGGTAACAACTGGCAGAGCCCGATGAGATGCCATGACGGGATAATGATGGACTGGGCAAAGTTGGTCTTTCGCGATGAGAACGCGGCGCGCTAAAGCTGCCGACGTGCGAAACCTAACTTACTTCGCGGTAGAGAGGTCGC
>NZ_JAVRBF010000736.1:0-277 GCF_032436805.1 Streptomyces sp. P17
GGTGGCGGATGTGCGCGCCGGGCGTGCGCGCTAGGGCAAGAGCCAACATTTCATCTTTTTCAGAATTGCAACCCTAAGGTGATGCTAAAACGCCATAGTGAGTCTTGCGCGCGAAATTTTTGGCGGATTTCCGCCGTTTTAGCTTGGAAGTTCAATTTGGCTTATACATAATCACAAGCAAGAGAGACCAGATATAAGCAGCGAAGGCTGCATAAGGAGAAGAATGATCGGGGTGGTGGTTTGGGCGAATGCAGATCGCCAGAAAGCAGTGATCTGG
>NZ_JAVRBF010000737.1:0-277 GCF_032436805.1 Streptomyces sp. P17
CTTACATGCGGTTCCTGATCCCTCGGCAGAAGCGGGTATTGGAGCTTGGCTGCGGCCGCGGCGACTTGCTTGCGACCCTCGAACCGAGCCCTGGTGTCGGCGTCGATTTCAGTCCGGGCGCGATTGAGCGCGCGAGATCGCAGTATCCCCATCTGAACTTCATCGTGGGTGACGTCGAGGACGCCGACACACGTCACGCTGCGCCCGTGCGCGAGGTGGTGGGACATCAGGTGTTACTCAGTCTCGTTCTGGGTTCGGGCCAGCTCCCTGATGGTAG
>NZ_JAVRBF010000738.1:0-276 GCF_032436805.1 Streptomyces sp. P17
GCCGTGATTTACCCATAGAATTACAACAAATGCATGGAGACATATTTAGGAATATGAGGCGTCTTTCTTGGTTTGAGCCTTCTCCTATGCCGTACCACCACCGACTCTTTCCAGTTTCTCATCCAGAAGAAGATAGACCACTGCAAATAAGAGAGGTCGCGAGGATTTTTACTTTTCCAGATTGTTGGTATTTCACTGGTTCAACATATCAAGTTTATAAGCAAATAACTAAATCTTTTCCTAGCCATCTATCGTACCTTTAGATCGGAAGAGCGT
>NZ_JAVRBF010000739.1:0-276 GCF_032436805.1 Streptomyces sp. P17
CAGTACGCCGCGGCTTCTCGGATCAATCACTGGCGTCTCTGGAATACTGGATCGCCCGCCCCAAGTGCGCAATTGCGCACAGGGCGGGCGATGACATCTGAGGGCGTGCGTTTTTGTTCTCACGGCGCGATATCGCCTGAGGTCTTGCATCTTCGTTGGCCCTCTGGAGAAGAGGGCGCGGGGAAGGTCGGGATGTCTCGGCTGTACCTGTTAGACCGTGTGCGTTTCTTTCTATTTGCACACGGAGCTCGCGGGTGCCAGCCGGCGCCCGGCCTT
>NZ_JAVRBF010000740.1:0-276 GCF_032436805.1 Streptomyces sp. P17
GAACCGAAGCTCTAGAGCAGAGCGATCGCGCCGCGGCGTGACGACACGTCACGACCGGATCGCGGCCTGAACGCTTCGGGCTGTGTCCTTCGCGGAATTTGCCGCGAAGAAGCGATCGAGGCCGCGCTGCGCGATGGCTTCGATGTTGCGGGCGTGCTGCGGGTCGAGGTCGCTGGCCTCGATATGGTTCAGCATCTCCGCGCACGCGACCAGCAGGCCGACGCAGCCCGAGGGCGTCGAGAACTCGTCCATGAATTCACGCTCCAGGCGGTGCAT
>NZ_JAVRBF010000064.1:0-43654 GCF_032436805.1 Streptomyces sp. P17
GGTGTCGGGTGTCGGGTGTCGGGTGTCGGGTGTCGGGTGTCGGGTGTCGGGTGTCGGGTGTCGGGTGTCGGGTGTCGCCAGCCTTTTAGTGTATCCGACACCATGGGACAATACGGCCAACTGTCCAGGAAGTGACCGTAGTTGACCGCCAAAGCTCGCCGATATCGCCAATGAGACCGGGGTCCCCGCGGCCTGCTCCCACGGCAGCACAGGCACCCCCATCCCGGCCAGCACGTCCTCCACGCCGGCCGCGAACGCCGAGGACCCCGGGCAGGTGGCGAGCAGCTGCACCCTGAAGTCGTCGTGGAAAAGGGGCAGTACGTCCAGCAGTCGCGTCGCCGCGGTCACGTTGTGGACGACGAGCAGCACCCGGTGTCCCCGGCCCCGCGTGGCCCAGCGCGTCGCGTCATCGCCGACCGGCACCCGTATCCATCCGGCCCCCGCCACGCCCACGCCCCGCCCTTCGCCTCGCCCGGCCCTGTGATCGGCAACCATAACCGCGCCCCGGAGTCCTAGGACCAACGGCGCAGGGCCGACGACCGATGGTCCGGCGGCCACGCGCCGCCTACGCTGCCGAGGAGATCAGGCAGCCGGGAGGAGAAGAGGACCCGATGCCCGTCGACGGTCGCAGTCACATCCGTATCGCCCGCCCCTGCCGCGACCTGGCGGCCGCCGAGCGTTTCTGGGGCGAGGGGCTGGGGCTCGGCGTCGTATGGCGGGCGGAGGGCGGAGCCGAACCCGGCGAGCACGATCTGCTGATGCTCGGCTGGCCCGACGCCGACTGGCACCTCGAACTCGTCCATGAGCCCGCCCGGCCCGTCGAGCCCCGGCCCACCGAGGAAGACCTGCTGGTGATCTATGTCGACGGGCCTGTCCCGGAGGCTCTCGTCACGCGGATCGAAGAGCACGGCGGCAAGCGGGTGCCGTCGCCGAACCCGTACTGGAACCAGTGGGGTGTCACGATCGAGGACCCCGACGGCTATCGGCTCGTCCTCTGCGAGCGGGGCTGGTCGAATGCCTGACCGCGCGAACCCCGGAGCCTCAGGGACGTCCGGGGTTCGCTGCGGAGTGCGAGGTCAGGCCGTCACCGTCTCCCGCTGGGCCGCCTCCTTGGGCGTGCGCTCGCCGAGCTGCTCCGTCGGGACCTTGTGGGTCTCGCGGGCCGAGACGGCGGCGATGACCGGCGGGATGCACAGGGCCGCGGTGAACAGGGCCACCGCCGACCAGTTGTCGCCGTCCGGGCCCGCGATCTGCGCGGCGAAGGTCACCGCGAAACCGGCGACCGCGAAGCCGATCTGCGTGCCGATCGCCATGCCGGACAGCCGGATCCGCGTCGAGAACATCTCGCCGTAGAAGGAGGGCCAGACACCGTTCGCGGCGCTGTAGACGACACCGAAGGTCACGATGCCCAGGAGCAGGGTCAGCGGGTAGCTGCCCGTCGAGATCGACCACAGGTAGAGGAACATCATCACCGCGCTGCCCGCCGCGCCGGTCAGGAACACGGGGCGGCGCCCGATGCGGTCCGACAGCGTGGCCCACAGGGGGATCGCGGCGAGCGCGACGAGGTTCGCCAGCGCGCCCACCCACAGCATCGAGGAGCGGCTCATGCCGACGGAGTCGCTCGTCGCGTACGCCAGCGCCCACACCGTGAAGATCGTGCTCACCGAGGCGACCAGCGCACCCGCGATCACCCGCAGCACATCCGCCCAGTGCTCGCGCACCAGCACCGCCAGCGGCAGCCTGACCACGCCTTCCGTCGCCGCCTGCTGGGCGAAGGCCGGCGTCTCGTCCAGCTTGCGGCGGATGACGTAGCCGACGACGGCGACCGCGATGCTCATCCAGAACGGCACCCGCCAGCCCCACGACAGCAACTGCTCCTCGGGGAGCGCGGCGATCGGGATGAAGACGAGCGTGGCGAGCAGCTGGCCGCCCTGGGTGCCGCTGAGGGTGAAGCTGGTGAAGAAGCCGCGCCGGTTCGGTGGCGCGTGTTCCAGCGTCATCGAGTTGGCGCTGGCCTGCTCGCCGGCCGCCGAGATGCCCTGCAGGACACGGCAGAGCACCAGCAGCACCGGGGCGAGCGTGCCGACCTGCTCCCGGGTGGGCAGACAGCCGATCAGGAACGTCGACAGACCCATGAGGATCAGCGTGAAGACCATGATCTTCTTACGGCCCACCCGGTCGCCGTAGTGGCCGAGGAAGAGCGCACCGATCGGGCGGGCGGCGTACGCCACGCCGAAGGTGGCCAGCGACAGCAGGGTCGCGGTGGCGGGGTCGGACTCGTCGAAGAAGACCTCGGGGAAGATCAGGGCGGCCGCGCTGCCGTAGATGAAGAAGTCGTAGTACTCCAGGGCGCTGCCGATCCAGGCAGCGGTCGCGGCTTTCTTCGGCTGCCCGGGCGGGGGGGCGGGGGTGGGGACGGACACGGCGGCTCCTTTGAGGGAACTCCAACTTACGGGGGAGTGAGCGGCGGGGAGAAGGGCCGGATCTTCGGCTAATTAACCCACTGGATAGTTAGTCCCGGTGGGAAGGGATGTTGCGCCCGCGTTTCCCGCGTGTCAAGGGGTCGTGCCGTACGCGCTGTCGCGCGCGCCCGGTGTCCGGTCAGTCCGCCGCGCGCTCCGCCGTCAGGTAGGCGATCACCATGTCGCCGAGCATCGTGCGGTAGTGCTCGCGCTGGGCGGGATCGACCAGGTCACGGCCGAACAGGGCGCCGAAGGTGTGCCGGTTGGCGACCCGGAAGAAGCAGAAGGAGCTGATCATCGCGTGCAGGTCGACGGCGTCGACGTCGGCCGTGAACAGGCCGGACTCCTGGCCCGCCGCCAGGATGCGGCGGATCACGTCCAGCGCCGGTGAGCTGATCCTGCCCAGCTTCTCGGAGGCGGCGATGTGCTCGGCGCCGTGGATGTTCTCGATGCTGACCAGGCGGATGAAGTCGGGGTGCGCCTCGTGGTGGTCGAAGGTGACCTCCGCCAGGCGCCGGATGGCCGCGACCGGGTCGAGGTGCTCGACGTCGAGCTGCTGCTCGGCCTCGCGGATCACGCCGTACGCCCGCTCCAGGACGGCCGTGAACAGCTGCTCCTTGCCGCCGAAGTAGTAGTAGATCATCCGCTTCGTGGTGCGGGTGCGGGCCGCGATCTCGTCGACGCGGGCGCCGTCGTAGCCGGCGCGTGCGAACTCCTGGGTCGCCACGTCGAGGATCTCGGCCTGGGTGCGGGCGGCGTCACGGATCCGTCCGCCCTGCTGTGCCTGTTCGTCGACGCTGGTCATCGGGTTCCTTCGGGCGAGGGCGGGTGTGGATCGGTGTCGCGATCGGTGTCGCGATTGTAAGAGCTCGCCGCGGACTACTTCCTCTGCCCAGGGAAGGGTGCTATGACTAACGTACTAGTTCGTACATTAGTTGCCCTGGAGGTCCGCGGTGCCCAAGGACTCGTATCTCGTCGGACTGATCGGTTCCGGTATCGGACCCTCGCTCAGCCCGGCCCTCCACGAGCGGGAGGCCGACCGGCAGGGGCTCAGATATCTGTACCGGCTGATCGACATCGACGTCCTCGGCGCACCGCCCGAGCGGGTCGGCGAGCTGGTGCGCGCCGCGCGTGATCTCGGCTTCGACGGGCTCAACATCACCCACCCGTGCAAGCAGCTCGTCATCGAGCACCTCGACGCGCTGTCCCCGCAGGCCCAGGCGCTCGGGGCGGTCAACACCGTCGTCTTCGAGGGCGGGCGGGCCGTCGGCCACAACACCGACGTCACCGGATTCGCCGCGTCCTTCGCGCGCGGGCTGCCCGACGCGCCGCTGGAGCGGGTCGTCCAGCTCGGCGCGGGCGGCGCCGGTGCGGCCGTCGCGCACGCCATCCTCACCCTTGGCGCCGAGCGCGTCACCGTCGTCGACGCGCTGCCCGAGCGGGCCGCCGACCTCGCCGGCTCCCTGAACCGGCACTTCGGCGAGGGACGCGCCGATACGGCGTCCCCCGACCGGCTGGCCGGGCTCCTGCGGGCGGCCGACGGCATCGTGCACGCCACCCCGACCGGCATGGCCGCCCACCCCGGACTGCCCTTCCCCGCCGAGCTGCTGCACCCCGGGCTGTGGGTGGCCGAGGTGGTCTACCGCCCGCTGGAGACCGAACTGCTCCGCTCCGCCAGCGAGTTGGGCTGCGCCACTCTCGACGGCGGCGGCATGGCCGTGTTCCAGGCCGTCGACGCGTTCCGGCTGTTCACCGGCCGTGAGCCGGACAGCGCGCGGATGCTCGCGGACATCGCCGAACTCGCGGACACCGTACCGGCCGTCCCCTAGGGGGTGTTTTGAAAGTCCCGCACAGCACCCACGGCGCCCGGCACGCACCCTCGCCGCACCGGCCAAAGACCCAAGTACGTCCAGTACGAGGGCCTTCGTCCGGCACGCCGAGGGCACGCACCGAACACCGCGGGCACCGCACAGGACTTTCAAAACACCCCCTAGGAGTCATCGACATGCGTACGTCCATCGCCACCGTCTGTCTGAGCGGATCCCTCACCGAGAAACTCACGGCCGCGGCCCGGGCCGGCTTCGACGGGATCGAGATCTTCGAGAACGACCTGCTGGCCAGCCCGCTCACCCCCGAGGAGGTCCGCGCCCGCTGCGCGGACCTGGGTCTGACCATCGACCTCTACCAGCCGATGCGGGACATCGAGGCCGTGCCCGAGAACGACTTCGCCCGCAATCTGCGCAGGGCCCGGCACAAGTTCGAACTCATGGGCCGCCTCGGCGCCGACACGGTGCTGGTCTGCTCCAGCGTTGACCCCAGGGCGATCGACGACGACGAACTCGCCGCCCGGCAGCTGAGCGAACTCGCGGAACTCGCACAGGACTTCGGCATCCGTGTCGCCTACGAGGCGCTCGCCTGGGGCCGTCACGTCAGTACGTACGACCACGCCTGGCACATCGTCGAGACCGCCGACCACCCTGCCCTCGGCACCTGCCTGGACAGCTTCCACATCCTCTCCCGCGGCTCCGACCCCAAGGGCGTCGAGGACATCCCCGGCGAGAAGATCTTCTTCCTGCAACTGGCCGACGCCCCGCTGCTCGGCATGGACGTCCTCCAGTGGAGCCGCCATCACCGCTGCTTCCCCGGCCAGGGCGGCTTCGACGTCGCCGGGCTCGTCCGGCACGTCCTGCGCAGCGGATACGAAGGTCCCCTGTCGCTGGAGGTCTTCAACGACGTCTTCAGGCAGGCCGAGGCGGGCCCCACCGCCGTGGACGGCCGGCGCTCCCTGCTGGTCCTCAAGGAGGCCGTGGGCCTGGCCGAGCCGCCCGCCCCCGTCGTCCCCACCGGGGTCGCCTTCGCCGAACTCCTCACGCCGGACGCCGAACCGGTCACGGCGGTACTGTCCGCCCTGGGCTTCGCCCGCGCCGCACGCCACCGCAGCAAGCCCGTCGACCTGTGGCAGCAGGGCGAGGCCCGGCTCCTGGTCAACACCGGCGGTGCCGCCCGCCGGGAAAGCGTCCAACTCGCCGCGATCGGCCTGGAGTCACCCGACCCCGAGGGCGCCGCCCGCCGCGCCGAGGCCCTGCTCGCCCCGGTGCTGCCACGCCGCCGCGCCCCCGAGGACGCGGCCCTGGACGCGGTGGCGGCTCCCGACGGCACGGAACTCTTCTTCTGCGGGGCGCTGTCCGACTGGCGCGGCGACTTCGAGGACGTACCGCACACCCCCGCGGCCACCTCTGTGACCGGTGTCGACCACCTCGCGCTCACCCAGCCCTGGCACCACTTCGACGAGGCGACCCTCTTCCACCGCAGCGTCCTGGGTCTGCACGCCCAGCCCAGCGTGGACGTCGCCGACCCCTACGGACTGCTGCGCAGCCGAGCCGTCACCAACGCCGACGGCAGCGTCCGTATCGCCCTGACCGTCGGCGCGGCGCCGGGGGACGACACGGTGCACGCCCAGCACATCGCCCTCGCCACCGACGACGTGGTCACGGCGGCGCGGCGCTTCCGTGCGGCGGGCGGGCGCCTGCTCCCGGTCCCCGCCAACTACTACGACGACCTCGCCGCCCGATTCGACTTCGCCGACGGCGAGTTGGAGTCCTACCGCGAACTGGGCATCCTCTACGACCAGGACACGGGCGGCGCCTTCCGGCACTGCTACACCCGGACCGTGGGCCGCGTCTTCTTCGAACTCGTCCAGCGCGACGACGGTTACCGGGGCTACGGCGCCCAGAACGCGCCGGTGCGGCTGGCCGCGCAGCACGCCGTACGGGCGGTCACTGGCGGCTGACGGTGCGGGTCACGCCGGCCCGGATCGTCGTGGGCCAGGATCCAGCCCGCCAGCCAGATACAGCGCCCCGGCGATCTGCGCCCCATCGAGCCGTACCGGCCCCCGGAACCGGCAGTCCGTCAGCCGCAGCCCGCCGTCGACCCGGACCCGCGCGGGCGCCAGACCGGGCAGGTCCGACCCGGTCAGGTTGAGGTACTTCAGCTGGGCGCCGGAGAGGTCCGGGACCTCGTCGAAGTGGCAGTGGCTCAGACGTACGACACTGTCGACCGTCGCGTAGCGCAGATCGAGAATCCCGGTGACGCGGGCGCCCGCCACCTTGAGGGCGGCCGTCTCACCCGGTTCGTGCGGCCCGTTGAGCAGGAGCGCCCGCAACACGCGTGCCCGGACGGTGGGTTCGGGGCCCCCGTCGCTGGTGTCGGACCGGAAGTCCACGTCCGCGCCCGTGGGAAAGGCCCGCCAGACGCGCTGTTCGGCCGGTGTCAGATCGTTGATCTCCATCAGCCGCGACTCTGGCGGGCCTCCTGGGCGGTGTCAAACCCCTATGCCCGTACGTTCCATTCGGCGATGACCGGTCGCCCGTGCTCCGTCGACAGCCGGCTCACCGTGCCGGTGGCCAGTTGGAACAGTCGGCCCTCCGCCGGGGACAGCCCCAGCCGCCGCGCGGTCAGTACCCGCAGGAAGTGACCGTGGGCCACGAGGACCACGTCCCCCTCGGCTTCGTCCACCCGGGCCAGCACGCGGTCGGCCCGCTGTCCCACCTCCGCCGGAGACTCGCCGGGGTGCCCGGAAGGGCCGGGCGGGACGCCGTCGGTCCACAGATACCAGTCCGGCCGCGTGCGGTGTATGTCGACCGTCGTGATGCCCTCGTACCCGCCGTAGTCCCACTCGTGGAGGTCTTCGCAGGGCAACGCCCCTGTGACGCCCGCGAGTTCGGCGGTGCGGCGGGCGCGGCCCAGGGGGCTGGTCAGCGCCAGGGAGAAGGTCCGGGACGAGAGCAGCGGAGCGAGCGACTTGGCCTGTTCCTCTCCCTGCTCGGTGAGGGGCAGGTCGGTCCAGCTGGTGTGCTGTCCCGACACGCTCCACTCCGTCTCGCCGTGGCGGACCAGCAGGAGATCCCCCACGTCCTGACCTACTTCGCCGACTCGACGGCGTGGCCGCCGAACTGGTTGCGCAGCGCCGCGATCATCTTCATCTGCGGGGAGTCCTCCTGGCGGGAGGCGAACCGGGCGAAGAGGGAGGCGGTGATCGCCGGGAGGGGTACGGCGTTGTCGATGGCCGCCTCGACGGTCCAGCGGCCCTCGCCGGAGTCCTCCGCGTAGCCGCGCAGCTTGCCCAGGTGCTCGTCCTCGTCGAGGGCGCTGACCGCGAGGTCCAGCAGCCAGGAGCGGATGACCGTGCCCTCCTGCCAGGAGCGGAAGACCTCGCGCACGTCGGTGACGGAGTCGACCTTCTCCAGCAGCTCCCAGCCCTCGGCGTAGGCCTGCATCATGGCGTACTCGATGCCGTTGTGGACCATCTTCGCGAAGTGGCCGGCGCCGACCTTGCCCGCGTGGACATAGCCGTACGGGCCCTCCGGCTTGAGCGCGTCGAAGAACGGCTGGACCCTGGCCACGTGCTCGGCGTCGCCGCCGACCATCAGCGCGTAGCCGTTCTCCAGGCCCCAGACGCCGCCGGAGACACCGGCGTCCACGAAGCCGATGCCCTTCTCGCCGAGTTCCTTGGCGTGCTTCTCGTCGTCGCTCCAGCGGGAGTTGCCGCCGTCGACCACGACGTCGCCGGGGGACAGGAGCTGTCCCAGCTCGTCCACGACGGACTGGGTTGCGGCCCCCGCCGGGACCATCACCCACACCACGCGCGGTCCTTCGAGCCTGTCGACCAGTTCGGCGAGGGAGGCGACGTCGGCGAGGTCCGGGTTGCGGTCGTAGCCGATGACGGTGTGGCCGGCGCGGCGGATCCGCTCGCGCATGTTGCCGCCCATCTTGCCGAGGCCGATGAGTCCGAGCTGCATGTCAGTGCACTTCCTTGAGTTCACGGTAGGCGGCCACGAGAGCCGCGGTGGAGGCGTCGAGGCCGGGGACCTCGGCGCCTTCGGTGAGGGCGGGCTCGACGCGCTTGGCGAGGACCTTGCCGAGCTCCACGCCCCACTGGTCGAAGGAGTCGATGTTCCAGACGGCGCCCTGGACGAACACCTTGTGCTCGTAGAGGGCGATCAGCTGGCCGAGCACCGACGGGGTCAGCTCACGGGCGAGGATCGTGGTCGTCGGGTGGTTGCCGCGGAAGGTGCGGTGCGGCACCTGCTCCTCGGCCACGCCCTCCGCGCGGACCTCCTCGGCGGTCTTGCCGAAGGCGAGCGCCTGCCCCTGTGCGAACAGGTTGGCCATCAACAGGTCGTGCTGCGCCTTGAGTTCCTCGCTCAGCTCGGCCACGGGCCGGGCGAACCCGATCAGGTCGGCCGGGATCAGCTTGGTGCCCTGGTGGATCAACTGGTAGTAGGCGTGCTGCCCGTTGGTGCCGGGCGTGCCCCACACCACGGGGCCGGTCTGCCAGTCCACCGGATGTCCCTCGCGGTCCACCGACTTGCCGTTGGACTCCATGTCCAGCTGCTGGAGGTAGGCCGTGAACTTCGACAGGTAGTGGCTGTACGGCAGCACCGCGTGCGACTGGGCACTGAAGAAGTTGCCGTACCAGATGCCCAGCAGGCCCAGGATCAGTGGGGCGTTGGCCTCGGCGGGGGCGCTCCTGAAGTGGTCGTCGACGATCCGGAAGCCGTCCAGCAGCTCCCGGAAGTTCTCGGGACCGACGGCGATCATCAGGGAGAGGCCGATCGCGGAGTCGAACGAGTAGCGGCCGCCGACCCAGTCCCAGAACTCGAACATGTTGTCCGGGTCGATACCGAACCCGGTGACCTTCTCCGCGTTCGTCGACAGGGCGACGAAGTGCCTGGCGACCGCCTTCTCCTCGCCGCCGAGCCCGGCCAGCAGCCAGGAGCGGGCGGAGGTGGCGTTGGTGATCGTCTCGATGGTGGTGAAGGTCTTCGAGGCGACGATGAACAACGTCTCCGCGGGGTCGAGGTCGCGCACGGCCTCGTGCAGGTCGGCGCCGTCGACGTTGGAGACGAAGCGGAACGTCAACTCGCGGTCGGAGTACGGCCGCAGCACCTCGTAGGCCATCGCCGGGCCGAGGTCCGAGCCGCCGATGCCGATGTTGACGACGTTCCTGATGCGCCTGCCGGTGTGGCCGGTCCACTCGCCGGAGCGGACGCGGTTCGCGAAGTCGCTCATCCTGTCGAGGACGGCGTGCACTCCCGGCACCACGTTCTCGCCGTCCACCTCGACCACCGCGTCCCGCGGGGCGCGCAGCGCGGTGTGCAGCACCGCCCGGTCCTCGGTGATGTTGATCCGCTCGCCGCGGAACATGGCGTCGCGCAGTCCGGACACATCGGTGGCGGCCGCCAGTTCCTGGAGCAGGGCGAGCGTCTCGTCGGTGACGAGGTTCTTGGAGTAGTCGATGCGCAGATCGCCCACGCGCACCACATACCGGTCCGCGCGCTCGGGGTCCGCGGCGAACAGGTCACGCAGGTGCGTGTGCCACTCGGCGCGGTGGTCCTCCAGGGCGGTCCACTGGGGCCGCCGGGTGAGCTTGGGGGAGTCAGACATGAGAGGGGGTCTCCTTGGCGACCTCGCCCCGCAGGGCGACGGCGTACATCTCGTCCGCGTCGAGGCGCCTGAGCTCCTCGGCGATGAGTTCGGAGGTGGAGCGGACCTTCAGCGCGAGGGTGCGCGAGGGCTGGCCCGGCAGGGACAGCGTGGCCAGCGGGCCCTCGGGGCGGTCGATGACGATCTCGCCCTTCGAGGTGCCGAGACGGACGGCGGTGACCACGGGTCCCGCGGTGACGATCCGGTCGATCTTCACGCCCAGCCGTGCCTCCAGCCAGCGCGCGAGCAGTTCGGCGGCCGGGTTGTCGGCCTCGGCCTCCACGGCTCCCGAGATGATCCGTTCCCGGGCCTGGTCCAGGGCCGCGGCGAGCATCGACCGCCACGGCGTCAGCCGGGTCCAGGCGAGGTCGGTGTCGCCGGGCGCGTAGGAGCGGACCCGGGTCTCCAGGACCTCGAAGGGGTTCTCCACCGCGTACAGGTCCGTGATCCGGCGCTGGGCGAGCGCGCCCAGCGGGTCCTTGGCCGGGTTCTCGGGAGCCTCAACCGGCCACCACACGACCACCGGGGCGTCCGGCAGCAGCAGCGGCAGGACCACCGAGTCGGCGTGCTCGGAGACCTCGCCGTAGGTCCGCAGGATCACCGTCTCGCCGGTGCCCGCGTCGGCGCCCACCCGCACCTCGGCGTCGAGGCGGGAGGCGGTGCGGTCGCGGGGGGTGCGGGCGTGCCGCTTGATGACGACCAGGGTGCGCGAGGGGTGCTCGTGCGAGGCCTCCTCGGATGCCTTGATCGCGTCGTAGGCGTTCTCCTCGTCCGTGACGATCACCATCGTCAGGACCATGCCCACGGCGGGGGTGCCGATGGCGCGGCGACCCTGCACGAGGGCCTTGTTGATCTTGCTTGCCGTGGTGTCGGTCAGGTCGATCTTCATGGCCTGCGCCAGCTCCGTCCGTCTCGTGCGAGCATCTCGTCGGCTTCCTCGGGTCCCCAGCTGCCCGAGGCGTACCGCGCCGGCTTGCCGTGCCGTGCCCAGTACTCCTCGATGGGGTCGAGGATCTTCCAGGACTCTTCCACTTCCTGGTGACGGGGGAACAAATTGGCGTCGCCGAGCAGGACGTCCAGGATGAGGCGTTCGTACGCCTCCGGGCTGGACTCCGTGAACGACTCGCCGTAGGCGAAGTCCATCGTCACGTCCCGGATCTCCATGGAGGTGCCGGGCACCTTGGAGCCGAAGCGGACGGTGATGCCCTCGTCGGGCTGGACGCGGATGACGATCGCGTTCTTGCCCAGCTCCTCCGTGGCGGTGCGGTCGAAGGGGGAATGCGGCGCCTGCTGGAAGACCACCGCGATCTCGGTGACCCGGCGGCCGAGCCGCTTGCCGGTGCGCAGGTAGAACGGCACTCCGGCCCAGCGGCGGTTGTCGACCTGCAGCTTGATCGCGGCGTACGTGTCCGTGGTGGAGGCGGGGTCGATGCCGTCCTCCTGGAGGTAGCCGCGGACCTTCTCGCCGCCCTGCCAGGCGGGCGCGTACTGCGCGCGCACGGTGTGCCGGCCCAGGTCCTCCGGAATCTTCACGGCCTTGAGGACCTTCAGCTTCTCCGTCAGCAGCGAACCGGCGTCGAAGGCGGCGGGCTCCTCCATGGCGGTGAGCGCCAGCAGCTGGAGCAGGTGGTTCTGGATGACGTCACGGGCCGAGCCGATGCCGTCGTAGTAGCCGGCCCGGCCGCCGATGCCGATGTCCTCGGCCATCGTGATCTGGATGTGGTCGACATACGACCGGTTCCAGATCGGCTCGAACATCTGGTTGGCGAAGCGCAGCGCCAGGATGTTCTGGACGGTCTCCTTGCCCAGGTAGTGGTCGATCCGGAAGACCTGCTCCGGGTCGAACACCTCGTGGACGACCTTGTTGAGCTCCTCGGCCGACTTCAGGTCGTGGCCGAACGGCTTCTCGATGACCGCACGCCGCCAGGAGTCCTGCGGCGCGTCGGCGAGACCGTGCTTCTTCAGCTGCTGGACGACCTTCGGGAAGAACTTCGGCGGTACGGAGAGATAGAAGGCGTAGTTGCCGCTGGTGCCCCGGGAGGTGTCCAACTCGTCGACGGCGGCGCGCAGTTGCTTGAACGCCTGGTCGTCGTCGAAGTCACCCGGGATGAACCGCATGCCCTCGGCGAGCTGCTGCCAGACCTCCTCGCGGAAGGGGGTGCGGGCGTGCTCCTTGACGGCGTCGTGCACGACCTGCGCGAAGTCCTGGTCCTCCCAGTCCCGGCGGGCGAACCCGACGAGGGAGAAGCCCGGCGGCAGCAGACCGCGGTTGGCGAGGTCGTAGACGGCCGGCATCAGCTTCTTGCGGGACAGGTCGCCGGTGACGCCGAAGATGACGAGCCCCGAGGGTCCCGCGATCCGCGGGAGGCGCCGGTCGCGGGCGTCGCGCAGCGGGTTGGTCCAGTCGGTGGTCATTCCCCGTCGACCCCCTTGTTCTGCAGAGACTTGGTGACGGCGTCCAGCAGGTCCTGCCAGGCCGCCTCGAACTTGGCGACACCCTCGTCCTCCAGCCGCTGCACGACCTCGTCGTACGAGATCCCGAGAGCCTCTACGGCGGCCAGGTCGGCGCGGGCCTGGACATAGCCGCCGGTGACGGTGTCGCCGGTGATCCGGCCGTGGTCGGCCGTCGCGTTCAGGGTGCCCTCCGGCATGGTGTTGACCGTGCCGGGCGCGACGAGCTCGTCGACGTAGAGCGTGTCCTTGTACGCCGGGTCCTTCACCCCGGTCGACGCCCACAGCGGGCGCTGCTTGTTGGCCTGCGCGGTCGCCAGCTTCACGAAGCGGTCGGAGGCGAAGACCTCCTCGTACGCCTCGTAGGCGAGGCGGGCGTTGGCGAGGGCGGCGCGGCCCCTGAGCGCGAGGGCCTCGTCGGTGCCGAGGACGGTCAGCCGCTTGTCGATCTCGCTGTCCACGCGGGAGACGAAGAAGGACGCCACGGAGTGGATGGCGGCCAGGTCGAGGCCCCGCTCGGCGGCCTTCTCCAGGCCCAGCAGATAGGCGTCCATGACCTCGCGGTAGCGCTCCAGCGAGAAGATCAGCGTGACATTGACGCTGATGCCCTCGGCGAGGACCGTGGTGATGGCCGGCAGGCCCGCCCTGGTCGCCGGGATCTTGATCATGACGTTGGGGCGGTCGACGAGCCAGGCGAGCTGCCTGGCCTCGGCGACGGTGGCGGCGGTGTCGTGGGCGAGCCGCGGGTCGACCTCGATGGAGACCCGGCCGTCCCGGCCGCCGGTGGAGTTGTACACCGGACGCAGCACGTCGGCGGCGGCGCGCACATCGGCGGTCGTCATCATCCGTACGGCCTCGTCGACGGTGACCCCGCGTACGGCCAGGTCGGCGAGCTGCTCCTCGTAGCCTCCCCCAGTCTCGGCCTCGCTCGACCGGGGGGACCCCCATCCGGAGCCGATCGCGGCCTGGAAGATGGACGGGTTGGTGGTGACGCCCACCACGTGCTTCGTGGCGATGAGTTCGGCGAGGTTGCCGGAGGCGATCCGCTTACGGGACAGGTCGTCCAGCCAGATGGAGACGCCCTCGTCGGACAGGCGCTTGAGGACGGGTACTTCGGTCATTTCGCGATCATCTTCTTTCTGGCGGTCGGATCAACCACGCGCGGCGGCGAGGCCCGTTTTCGAATTGAGCACTGCCCGGGCCGCTGCGGCGACGTTCTCGGCGGTGAAGCCGTACTCGGCGAACAGGGTCTTGGCGTCGGCGGAGGCGCCGAAGTGTTCGAGGGAGACGATGCGTCCTGCGTCACCCACGAACCGGTACCACGTCAGACCGATCCCGGCTTCCACGGCGACACGCGCTCGCACGGACGGCGGAATGACGGCCTCCCGGTACTCGCGCGGCTGCTGCTCGAACCACTCCACGGACGGCATCGACACCACCCGGGTGCCGATCCCCTCGGCCTCCAGCTGCTCGCGCGCGGCGACGGCGAGCTGCACCTCGGAGCCGGTGGCGATGAGGACGACGTCCGGTGTCCCGGTCGAGGCCTCGCGCAGGACGTAACCGCCCTTGGCCGCGTCCTCGTTGCGCTCGTACGTCGGCACGCCCTGACGGGTCAGCGCGAGGCCGTGCGGGGCCGGGTCGGTGGCGTGCCGGCGCAGGATCTCCGCCCAGGCGACGGCCGTCTCGTTGGCGTCGGCGGGCCGCACGACGTTCAGGCCCGGGATGGCGCGCAGCGCGGCGAGATGCTCGACCGGCTGGTGGGTGGGACCGTCCTCGCCGAGGCCGATGGAGTCGTGCGTCCACACATAGGTGACGGGCAGTTGCATCAGCGCGGACATCCGGACGGCGTTGCGCATGTAGTCGGAGAACACCAGGAAGGTGCCACCGTAGATGCGCGTGTTGCCGTGCAGGGCGATGCCGTTCATCTCCGCGGCCATGGAGAACTCGCGGATGCCGAAGTGGACGGTACGGCCGTAGGGGTCGGCCTCCGGGAGCGGGTTGCCCATCGGCAGGAAGGAGCTGGTCTTGTCGATCGTGGTGTTGTTGGAGCCGGCCAGGTCGGCGGAGCCGCCCCACAGCTCGGGCAGGACCGCGCCGAGCGCCTGGAGGACCTTGCCGGAGGCGGCACGGGTGGCGACGGACTTGCCGGGCTCGAACACCGGGACCGCGGACTCCCAGCCCTCGGGGAGCAGACCGGCGACGACGCGGTCGAAGAGCTGGGCGCGCTCGGGGTTGGCGCCGCGCCACTTGTCGATCTGCTTGTCCCAGGCGGCGTGGGCCTCGGCGCCCCGGTCGAGGGCGCGGCGGCTGTGGGCGAGGACCTCGTCGGCGACCTCGAAGGTGCGCGCGGGGTCGAAGGCCAGGACGCGCTTGGTGGCGGCGATCTCGTCCTCGCCGAGCGCGGAGCCGTGCGAGGCCTCGGTGTTCTGCGCGTTCGGGGCGGGCCAGGCGATGATCGTGCGCATCGCGATGATCGAGGGGCGCTCGGTCTCGTCCCGCGCGGCCTTGAGCGCCGCGTACAGGGCGTGGACGTCGACGTCGCCGTCCTCGGAGGGCTCGATCCGCTGGGTGTGCCAGCCGTAGGCCTCGTAGCGCTTCAGCACGTCCTCGGAGAACGCGGTCGCGGTGTCGCCCTCGATGGAGATGTGGTTGTCGTCGTAGAGGAAGACGAGGTTGCCCAGCTTCTGGTGGCCGGCCAGCGAGGAGGCCTCGGCGGAGACGCCCTCCTGCAGGTCGCCGTCGGAGACGATCGCCCAGATGGTGTGGTCGAAGGGGGACTCGCCCTCGGGAGTCCCGGGGTCGAACAGGCCGCGCTCGTAGCGGGCGGCCATCGCCATGCCGACGGCGTTCGCGACGCCCTGGCCGAGCGGCCCCGTGGTGGTCTCGACGCCCGCGGTGTGGCCGTACTCCGGGTGACCGGGCGTCTTCGAACCCTGGGTGCGGAAGGCCTTCAGGTCGTCCAGCTCCAGCTCGTACCCGGCGAGGAAGAGCTGGGTGTACAGCGTCAGTGAGGTGTGGCCGGGGGAGAGGACGAAGCGGTCACGGCCGGTCCACTCCGGATCCGCGGGGTCGTGTCGCATCACCTTCTGAAAGATCGTGTACGCGGCGGGCGCGAGGCTCATCGCGGTGCCAGGGTGGCCGTTGCCGACCTTCTGCACGGCATCCGCCGCCAGCAGCCGCGCGGTGTCGACGGCACGCCGGTCGAGTTCGGTCCATTCGAAGCTGTCCGGTGTCTGCGTGCTCATCTTCAAGAAGTCCTCGATGGGAGGGGGTTCCTGCTCTGACGCGTTCAAAACTAAAAGTCGGACTTTTTCGAGGGAAGGTCGCCGTGTGTCAGCCTGTGGTGAAAGTGGGACACCGAGCACGAGACACGGGCGGACATGGCGGACAGAAGAGTGCGAGGCGGCGGCGAGGACGGAATCAGAACCTTCCCCTTCCCGGTCGACCTGAGCGTGCTCGGCGTCGGCATGCAGGTCGGCCCGATGCGCCCCGACCGCACCTGGCACGCCGATGTGCCGCTGGAGCGGGTGCACCGCATCGACTTCCATGTCGTGATGCTCTTCGACGAGGGTCCCGTCCGCCACATGATCGACTTCACCGAGCACGAGGCGGGCGCCGGTGACCTGCTCTGGATCCGGCCCGGGCAGATCCACCGCTTCTCGACGACGAGCGAGTACCGGGGAACCGTCCTCACCATGCAGCCCGGCTTCCTGCCCCGGGCGACGGTGGAGGCGACCGGCCTGTACCGCTACGACCTGCCGCCCCTGCTCCACCCCGACGAGCCGCAACTGGCGGCACTCCGCTCGGCGCTCGGCCAGCTCCGCCGCGAGTACAAGGACACGACCACGCTCCCCCTGAGCCTGCACACCGCGGTTCTGCGGCACTCACTTTCGGCGTTCTTGTTGCGGCTCGCGCATCTGGCGGCGAGTTCGCACGACACGGCTCGCAGGGAGGCCGACTCGGCCTTCACCCACTTCCGGGACGCGGTGGAGCGGGACTTCGCCACGAATCACAGCGTGAGCGCGTATGCCGATCAGCTCGGCTGCTCGCGCCGTACCCTCGTGCGGGCAGTACGCGCGGCGACGGGTGAGACGCCGAAGAGCTTTATCGACAAGCGGGTGATTCTGGAGGCGAAGCGGTTGCTGGCCCACACGGATCTGCCGGTCGGCCGGGTCGGCGCGGCGATCGGCTTCCCCGACGCGGCGAACTTCTCCAAGTTCTTCTACCAGCACACGGAGGTGACGCCGGCGGCGTTCCGGGCGGAGTTGCGCTGACGGGGCCCCTGGGTCGTCGGTCGGGTGCGGTGCCGTTGTGGCTGGTCGCGCCCACGCGGCGGAGCCGCATATCGACACAGCCCCGCGCCCCTCAGGGGCGTCTACCTGAGCGTTCGTCCTTCAGTGCCCAAGCGGCGGGCACCGCGTGGTGACAACGTCATCGGGCCGATCCAGCCCCCATGGACCAGCGCGACCCGGGACGGCAGTGGGGTCACCGGATCCACCGGTCTGCCGTGCGACCAGTTCTGGAAGAGGCCCTCGGTGGTCTCCACGGCGGACACCACCATGGTCACCTTCAGCTCGCCGTCACCCCAGGTGTGCCACAACGCCCAGCCTTCGGGCCGGGGTTCCACTCCGAACCGCGCGCAGAGCTCGTCGTACCCCTCCATGATCCCCGGCTTCAGTACCGCGGCACCGAACAGCCGGACCAGGGGGCGGTCCTCCTGCAGGCAGCCGTCGCCCTCGAAGTGGTAGTGGTGCAGCGCCCTGGCCAGGGCGTTCACCCGGCGCTGGAGCGGCGTCGCGGCCTCGGGGTCCGCGTCCAGGGCGGGCCAGCCCTCGTCGTACGCCGCCACCTTGATCTGGTGGGCGAGGCGCTCGACCTCACGGAGGTAGTCCAGTTCGCTGGGCATGTCGCGCAGTCTCGCACCGTGAGCCGTGCCGGCGGTCCGGTCTTTCCCGTCCGAGGACCGGACCGCCGGCGCGTCACCGCTCCTCTCAGCGGCCGAAGTTGAACCAGTTGACGTTCACGAAGTCGGCGGGCTGTCCGCTGGTGAAGGTCAGATAGACATCGTGCGTGCCCGTCACCGCGCTGATGTTGGCCGGGACCGTGCGCCAGCTCTGCCAGCCGCCCGTGTTGGCCAGCGCGAAACTCCCGATGGGTGCGTTGCTACGGCTGTCCAGGCGCACCTCGACCAGGCCGCTCACCCCGGACCCGGCGCCGCTCGCGACCCGGGCGACGAACTGAGTTGCCGCCGTGGAGCCGAAGTTGACACCCCGGAACAGCGCCCAGTCGCCGTTGGCGATCGCTCCGATGTTCTGGCCGCCGCCCGTGTCCGAGGTCGCCTCGGTGATCGTGCCGGACTGGCTGTCGTGGGACTCGGCCTGGATGGCGCTGTAGGCGTCACGGTTGCCGGTCGGCGGAGGTGTGGTACCGCTCCCACTGGACAGCACCTGGACATAGTCGACGACCATCGACTGCCCGGGCACGGTCGCCGCGTCCGGGCCGCCGCCGAACGCGTCGACGAAACCGCCGCCCATCGCCACGTTCAGGATGATGAAGAAGCCGTGGTTGGTGGCGTTGGCCCAGGTCGTCGCGTCGACCTGATCGGCCCGCACGGTTTGGTAGTTGACGTCGTCGACGTAGAAGCGGATCTGCTCCGGGCTGGTCGAGCGGTCCCACTCCATCGCGTAGGTGTGGAAGCCCGCCTGGCAGGTGGCGCCGGGACAGGCCCGCGAACCGCCGAGGCCCGTCGTCTCGTTGCACGGACCGCCGGGGCTCGTACCGCAGTGCATCGTCGACCACACGGTGTTGAGGCCCTGGACGTTCTCCATGATGTCCAGCTCGCCCACGCTCGGCCAGTTCCAGTAGTTGCCGCGGTAGGGCGTGCCCAGCATCCAGAACGCCGGCCAGTAGCCGCGGGCGGCCGCGCCGGTGACGTTGGGCATCTGGATCCGGGACTGCACCCGCAGCTTGCCGCCCGCCGGCGGCTGGAAGTCACCGCGGTTGGTCTCGATACGGCCGGACGTCCAGTTGCCGGAGGCGTCCCGGCGCGGGGTGATGCGGAGGTTGCCGTTGCCGTCCAGGGACACGTTGTCGGTGCTGGACGTCATGTTCTCGATCTCGCCGGTGCCCCAGTTGGCGGGGCCGCCGGGGTAGCCGTGGCCGGTCGCGTACTGCCAGTTGGCGGTGTTGACGCCGGTGCCCGCGGCGCCGTTGAAGTCGTCCACGAAGACCTGCGTCCAGCCCGACGGGGGTGGCGGAGCGGCGGCGTCCGCGGACGCGACGGCGGCCGCCGCCAGGCCCAGGGCGCTGAGGACCGCGACGAGTGCGCGCCGCACCGGGCGCCGTCGTCTGTGGGGTGTGCCGGAGGTTTCACTCATGGGGGGTGCTGCCTCTCGGGTACGGGTGTGGGGTGCGGGGAGCCCTTGAGAACCTTTGAGAGCGCTCTCAAAGTGCCGCCAATGTGCTCCCCGGCACTCCGGTCGTCAAGAGGTGAAGCAGAGAAATCCCGTTCACGCCAACGGAGTTCACCCCGTGAATGCGCTACAGCGCGTTGCCTGCCTTCCATTGCTCCCAGGACGGGTTCCAGCCGTTCAGGCCGTTGGCCGGGTCGACCGTCTCCTCCCCGGAGTTGGTCACGACCACCACGTCACCGAGCATCGAGCTGTCGTAGAACTCTGCATCGTGCGCCTCGTACCTGGGGTGATCCTTTGAACCGGCGTGAGCGGTATGAGATTCCGGTGCGTCTCAGACCTTCGTCGGCACCGGCGGCTCGGGCGCCGTCGGCGCCTCCTTCAGACCGAACCGGTCATGGATCCGCCGCAGCGGACGCGGCGCCCACCAGGCACGGCGGCCGAGCAGCGCCATCGTCGCCGGGACCAGCGGCATCCGTACGACGGTGGCGTCGATCAGCACCGCCAGGGTGAGCCCGAGGCCGATCTGCAGGATGGGCGAGAAGCCGCCCGTCATGAAGGCGCCGAACACGACCGCGAGGAGCAGCGCCGCACAGGTGACCACGCGCCCGGAGCGGCGCAGCCCGCTCACCACGGCCTCCCTGTCGTCCTCACCCCGCTCCCGTGCCTCGCGCATCCGGGCCAGGATGAACAGCTCGTAGTCCATGGCGAGCCCGAAGGCGATGGCGACGATCAGCGGCGGCGCGGTGAGGCTCAGGGCGCCCAGGCCCTCGGCGCCGAGCAGTCCGGCCAGATGCCCGTCCTGGAACACCCACACCACCACACCGAGCGCGGCGCCCAGGCTGAGCAGGGTGGTCGCGATGGTGCGCAGCGGGATCAGCACCGAGCCGGTGAAGGCGAAGAGCAGTGCGAAGATTCCGGCCAGGACGGTCACGGCGGCCCAGGGCGCCCGTTCGGCGAGCATCTCCCTGAAGTCCACCAGCCGGGCCGCGACCCCGGTCACCTCGACGGGTTCGTCGCCGCGCAGGTCCCGTATCCGCTCGACCAGGTCCGTCGCGGCCCAGCCGTCGACGCTGCCGGGCGGCTGGATCTCCACGACCGTGGTGCCGCCCGGCAGTTCACGCGACTCGGCGCCGGACAGCGCGCTGATCCGCTCGGCGGTCGCCGGATCGGTACCGGGCTTGACGACGACGGTGATCGGGGAGACCCCGGTGCCGGGCGGGAAGTGCGCGTCGACGGTGTCGTACAGCTGCCGTGCCTCGGTGCTGGACGGCAGTTGCTTGGCGTCGCCGATGTTGATCGTCATGCCGGCGACCGGCAGCGCCAGCACCAGGAGCACCGGTACGACGGTGGCCACCACGGCGATACGGCGGCGCGCGGCGAAGCGGGCCAGGCGGGCGAACAGGCGGCCCTCCTCCCTGTCCGGCTTCACGCGCGAGGGTGGGATCTTGCCACCGAACTTCGTCAGCAGGGCGGGCAGCAGAGTGACCGCGGCCAGCATGTCGACGACCACCACGGCGGCCACGGCCAGACCCATGCTGCGCAGGAACACGCTCGGGAAGTCACCGGGATGATCAGGGCCTGTCCGTCCCGGGCCGTGAGCCCGGGCGTGGTGTACGGATCGGGTACGGCGGCCACTCCGGCGATCACGCGGACCTCGGCGACGGCCCGTTCGACCTGGGCGCGGAGAGCGGCGTCGGAGACCGGCTCGCCCGCGACGACGGCGGTGACGGTCTCACCGGCCGGATCCAGGCCGGACAGATACTCCTCGGCCAGCTCCGACTCGGTGCCGGGCACGTCCGGCACATCGTCGGAGAGCCGCCCGAAGACGCCCGCGCCCAGCCCGAAGCCGAGCAGCAGGAAGAGCAGCCAGAGCAGGATGACGGTGAGCGGACGGCGCGTGGCCGTCCGGGCGAGCGTGGAAAGCACGGGGGCCTCCGGCGGCCGGACGGTGGACGAGTGCTCTCAGGTTCGTCCTGGGCCGGGGGTCACGGGATCGCCGGAGGGAGCGGTTTGCCGGGCTCGGTCGTACGGGGGAGAGGCGGGGTCGTATCGCTCCCCCGGGGGAGGAATCAACGGTGCCGGCAGGAGAGTTGACCATGGCCGCACTCACGATCTTCGAGGAGCTCCCAGGTCTGACGCACCCGCTGTCCGGGAACTCCGCCCTGTCGTCACAGCGGACGACTACGACGAGGCCTTGCGCTTCTACCGCGATGTCCCCGGCCTGCCCGAACGCGCCGCGTTCTCCTCCCCCGGAGGGCGGGTCACCATCCTGGAGGCGGGCCGCGCAACCCTGGAGCTGACCGACCCGAACCACGCCGCGTTCATCGACGAGGCCGAGGTCGGGCGGCGCGTCGCCGGACACATCCGGGTGGCGTTCCAGGTGGACGACTCCACGGCGACGACGCGGAAGCCGTCGGACGCCGGAGCGGAGGTGGTCGCCGAGCCGACGCGCACCCCCAGGCACCGGGAGCCCTGGGCCGTAGCCCGGGCCGTGTCCGCGGCCCCCTCCCGCTCCAGGCGCCGGGCCCGGTCCACCAGGGCGGCGGTGTAGGCGCGCTGGACCCGGGAGAGCATCCCGAAGCCGTACGCCCCGACCACGCTCAGCAGTTGGAAGGCGTACTCGAAGGGCAGCGGCTCCTCCTTGTGCTGCATGGTGAGGACGACCCCGAGGATCCAGCCCCCCAGCATGAACCGGTGCTGCCACACCCGGCCCTGGGCGGCCATCGTGTAGAGGACGACGAGACCGCCGTACACCACGTCCGGTGGCGGCGCGTGATACAGGGCCATCGCGGGCGTGGCCATGGAGACGGCGCACGCCGTGGCGAACGGCGCCCGGCGCCGCCACACCAGGGGCACCGCGGTGGCGGCGGCCAGCAGCCAGCCCTGCCAGGTGAGGCGGTCGTCCCCCTCGTCCGGGAAGATCCACTGGAGGGAGGCGGCGAACAGCACCAGCGCGGCGAGCGCGGCGTCGACGACGTACGGATTGGCCGTGCGCAGGCGGGTGACGGCAGGGGCGAGCCAGGGCGGCGGGGACATGGGCGGCTCCTCGGGGCAAGAGGCCGTTTCAGTATCGGAGGCCGGATGGGGCGGCGTCCTCACCGGTGAGAGGGATATCGTGCCTCCGCTTGTGATCATTTCGATGCGGTGGAGAAGGAACCAGGGGTCGGGACTTTCCCTCTCCAAAGTCGAAACAGAGCGTTCACAGCGTGTGCCTGGTCTTGGACCGACGGCTGCGATCACCATCGTCTCCGGACCCCACGCCCGTCGCCTCTCAGGAGACACGTATGCCGAGCCGCCGCCGCTTCCTCACCGCGGCCGCCGCCGTGCCGGTCGCGGCCACGGCGGTCACCGCGTGCGAAGAGGGCGACAAGGCGCGGCCCGCGCCGGACGGCAAGCATGCCTCCGCCGTACCGGCCGGGCAGTCCGGTTCGGGCCGGCTCAACTTCGTGGTGATCCTCGCCGACGACCTCGGCTACGGCGAACTCGGCTCCTACGGCCAGAAACTCATCCGCACCCCCCGCCTGGACGCCCTGGCCGCCGAGGGCCTGCGCTTCACCGACGCCTACGCCACCGCCCCCGTCTGCGCGCCCTCACGCTGCTCGGTGCTCACCGGACTGCACGCCGGCCACGCCACCGTCAGGGAGAACCCGTGGGGCCCGGGCGGCCAAGGGGCGCTCACCGACCGGGACTTCACCTTCGCCGAGGCGCTGCGGTCGCTCGGCTACCGCACCGGCGTCTTCGGCAAGTGGGGCTTCGGACCCGAGCAGCCGGACCAGCCGAGCCACCCCAACTCCCGTGGCTTCGAGGAGTTCTACGGCTACATCGACCACCGCCACGCCCACGACTACTTCCCCGAGTACCTGTGGCACAACGGCACCCGCCAGGAGATCCCCGCCAACCGCGGCGACGCCCGCGAGATCTACGCGCCCGACCTGCTCAAGGAGCGCGCGCTGGCCTTCCTGGACGCGCACCGGGCCGAGCCGTTCCTGCTGTACCTCACCCCGACCCTGCCGCATGCCCCCAGCCAGACACCGGACGACGGCGAGTACGGCGACCGCCCCTGGCCGGGCCCCGACCGACGGCACGCCGCGCAGATCACCACCTTCGACTCGCTGGTCGGCGACGTCGTCGACCGCCTCACCCGACTCGGCGTGGCGGGCCGCACCCTCGTCCTGATCACCAGTGACAACGGCCCGCACGAGGAGGGCGGCACGAACCCCGATCTCTTCGACGCGAACGGCCCGTTGCGCGGCTACAAACGCAACCTCTACGAGGGCGGCATCCGCGTCCCGCTCATCGCCTGGTCCCCGAGGCACATCCCGGCCGGCACGACGGACCGCCCCACTCCCCTCACCGACCTCCTGCCGACCCTCGCCGACCTGGCCGGGGCCCCCGCCCCGACGGACGTGGACGGCCTCTCCCTGGCCCCGCTGCTGCGCGGCTCCGACGACCCGGCCCGCCACAACAGCCTGTACTTCTACCGCAACCACAGTGGAGTCACCCCGCGTTCCGACGCGGTGGACCGGGGCCGGGGCCGGCGCCTGGCGGAGGCGCTGCGGCGCGGCGACCTCAAGGCGGTGCGCTTCGCGCCGGGCCAGGACCGCGGCGCGCCCGACGAGGAGTGGGACGTGGAGCTGTACGACCTGTCCCGGGACCCCGGCGAGGAAAACGACCTGGCGTCGGCGCGCCCGGCCCAGGCGGACGCCCTGGTGAGGCTGATGCGTGACTCCTGGTCGCCGGCCCACCCCCGCGAACCGTTCGGGCTGACGCTGGAAGTGACCGGCCAGGGCCCGGAGTTCACCCTCACCGCCACCCTCGCCAACGGCTCGGCCCGCCCCTGGACCACCCCCCGCCTCACCCTCCGCGCCCCCGGCGGCTGGGACATCCAGGCCCTGGACCCGCTCACGGCCCCCGTCCTGCGAGCGGGCGACGAACTGACGGTCCGCTGGCGGATCACCCCGGCACAGGTCACCTCCGACACGACCCTCGCGTGCCGGGCGACGGCGCGGCACGCCGGTGAGGAAGTGACGTACCTGGCCCGCACGTTGCTGGGCTGAACGCGCAGGGGTTGCGGCAGCGCGCCGCGCGGCGGCCCCTCCCGCAGTTCCGCCGGGAAGGGCAGCGCGCCGCGCGGCGGCCCCTCCCGCAGTTCCGCCCGGAAGGGCCGCCACCGACGCGGTACCCGACACGTCCGACCGCCGGCGTCGGTCGGCGCGCGTGCCACGGCACCGGTTCCCCGTAGCTTCCGGTCGGCGGTCCCGCATGCGCAACATCTTGACGACCGCTTCCATTGAGTTTTAAATCACAACCTAAATTAAGCCCTGAGGCTTTACGGGGAACCGGCGCCCCCACCTCCCTGCTCAAGGAGAGCTGCATGCCCACCCGTACCCCACACATCCTCCTGACCGCGCTCGGCACGGCGGCCGTGCTCACGGCGGGCCCCGCCTTCGCCGCCCCCGCGCCCGAGCAGGTCGCGGCCGCCGTCGCCTGGGACACCGACCGCGCGGCAGCCGCGTACGCGGCGAACCCGGCCGGCGTCACCGCCTCCGGCAGCGAGAGCGCGGGCCTCGCCCCCGGCCTCGCCTTCGACGGCAACGGCGCGACCCGCTGGTCCAGCGACTTCGCCGACAACGCGTGGATCCGACTGGACCTCGGACAGACGATCCGCATCAACCGCGTCGTCCTCGACTGGGAAGCCGCCTACGGCAAGCGCTACGTCCTGGAGGTGTCGGGAAACGGCACGGACTGGACCCCCTTCTACACGGAGACCGACGGCACCGGAGGCTCGGTCACGGCCCACACGTACCCTCAGGAAGTCACCGGCCGCTACGTCCGTATGCGCGGCGTGGAACGCGCCACCCCGTGGGGCTACTCCCTCTACTCGTTCAAGGTGTACGGCGGCGAACCGGCCCCCGCCGCCACGAGCCGCGCCAACCTGGCCCTGAACCATCCGGCCTACACGAACTTCTACCAACACGCGGGCAACTCCCCGGCGTTCGTCACCGACGGAGGCTGGCCGGCCGACCTGAAGGCGGACCAGACCCGCTGGTCCAGCGACTGGAACGCGGACCGCTGGGTCTCCGTCGATCTGGGCGCACCCTCGACGATCGACACGATCGACCTCTACTGGGAGGCCGCGTTCGCCGTCGACTACGAACTCCAGGTCTCCGACGACAACCGCTCCTGGCGCACGGTGTACCGCCCCTCGGCGGCCGAGGTGGCGTCCCGCCGGGCGAACGTGAAGTCCCCGGCGGAGGCGGTGGGCCTGCACGACTCGATCCGCCTTCCCCAGCCGGCCACCGGGCGCTACGTCCGCATGCTCGGCAAGGAACGCCGCTCCTTCTACAACCCGGCCCCGGCCACCGCCCAGTTCGGCTACTCGCTCTACGAGTTCCAGGTCTGGGGCACCGGCGGCAGCGAGGCGGCGGCCTATCCGGCGCTCCCGGCGGACCAGCCGGGCGCGTACCGCACCACCTTCTTCGACGACTTCACCACCGCATCCCTGGACCGCTCCAAGTGGCGCGTGGTTCGCACCGGCACGGAGATGGGCTCGGTCAACGGCGAGTCCCAGGCCTATGTCGACTCCCCGGACACCATCCGCCAGGAGAACGGCAGTCTGATCCTGGAGGCCAAGCACTGCAAGGGCTGCACCCAGGCGGGCGGCGCTACCTACGACTTCACCTCGGGCCGCATCGACACCAACACCAAGTTCGACTTCACCTACGGCCGGGTCAGCGCACGGATGCGGCTTCCGGTGGGCGACGGCTTCTGGCCGGCGTTCTGGCTGCTCGGCAGCAACGTCGACGACCCGTCGGTGTCCTGGCCGGCGTCCGGTGAGACCGACATCATGGAGAACATCGGCTACGGCGACTGGACCAGCACCGCCCTGCACGGCCCCGGCTACTCCGCCGACGGCAACATCGGCGCCCGTCAGATCTATCCGAACGGCGGCCGTGCCGACCAGTGGCACACCTACGCGGTGGAGTGGACCCCGGTCGGCATGCGCTTCTACGTCGACGACCGCCTGGTCCAGGAGACCTCCCGCAACAAGCTGGAGTCGACCCGGGGCCAGTGGGTCTACGACCACAACCAGTACGTGATCCTCAACCTCGCTCTGGGCGGGGCCTATCCGGCCGGCTGGAACAAGGTCACGTCCCCGTACTGGGGCCTCCCGCAGTCCAGCGTGGACCGCATCGCGGCCGGGGGAGTGCGGGCGGAGGTGGACTGGGTGAGGGTGGAGCAGAAGTGACCCGCGCCTGACGCGAGCGTCGGGGTGGCTCAGCGTCCCGCCGGGAGCCACCCCAACCCCCGCGAGATCCCCCGCGCCGCGATCCGCACCGCCGGGGCCAGCACCGGTACCTGGGCGCCGGCTTCGGGGACCACCACCGACACGGCGGCGACCACCGCGCCGCCGGGACCGCGGATCGGCGCGGCCACCGACAGGGCGTCGGCGGTGACCTGACGACTGCTCACCGCCACGCCCGTGCGGCGGACTTCGGCCAGTTCACGGCGGAGCCGGGCGGGGTCGGTGACGGTGTACGGGGTGAAGGACGCGAGCGGGCCGGTGCAGTACTCCTCCTGGTGGGCGGGGTCGTCGTGGGCCAGCAGGGCCAGGCCGACTCCGGTGGCGTGCAGGGGCCAGCGGGCGCCGACGCGGATATGGACGCCCACCGCCGAACGGCCCGAGAGCCACTCGATGTAGACGACCTCCGCTCCGTCCCGCACCGCCAACTGCACGTTCTCGTGGGTCGCTTCGTACAGGTCCTCCAGATACGGCAGCGCGACCTGCCTCAGGGCGAGACCGCGCGGTGCCAGTGCCGCGAGCTCCCACAGTCTGAGTCCCACGTGGTAGACGCCGGAGGAGTCGCGCTCCAGCGCGCCCCACTCGGTGAGGGCGCCCACCAGGCGGTGCGCGGTGGTCAGGCTCAGTCCGGCCCGCCGGCTGATGTCCGTCAGGCTCAGGGCCGGGTGCTCGTGGTCGAACGCGGCGAGCACGGACAGCAGCCGGCCGGGCGCGGAGCGAGGCGTCATGGCCGGGCGTCTCCCGGGTGGGCGAGGTCGTAGGGGCGGGGGTAGGGGGCGGGCGTGTACCCGGTGTAGCGGGGCTCGGAGGTCGGATCCGCCTGCCGCGCAAGGGAGTTGAGCGCATCCGGCGATGCCTTCCAGCGGCCGGTGTCCAGCCGGGACTCCAGGGTGTGCAGGGCGCCCACCATCTCTCCCGGGGTGAAGGTGCAGTGGCCGGGCGCCTCGACGTAGGCCTGGGCGAGCAGGGCGCCCGAGCCCGCCGCGGTGGCGGCCCTGCGGTAGGCGCTCTCGGCCTGTACGGGTATCAGGGTGTCGCCGGTCGTGTGGATGTTCAACTGGGGGTCGGTGAGACGGCCCTTGAAGACGCTGGTCCCGCGCATCCACCGTACGGCCGGGGTGTCGGCGGTGATACGGGGTGCGCGGTTGAGGGCCTTGAGGTCGGCGCGCAGGGACATCCCCGCCTTCTTGTACAGCTCGGTCACCTCCTTGCGGAGGGGCGAGCGCTGGAGCATCGCCGTGTAGTCGACGCCCGTGTTCCAGGAGGGGTTGCCGCCCGCCCGGTTCTCGGCCTCCTGGCGCCAGCTGAAGGCGGGAAGCTGGATCAGGCCCGGTACGGCGTCGCCGGGGATGTTGTGCAGGGCCCCGGCGAGGGCGATGCGGGCACGGCCCTGCGGGGTCTCCTGGGCGGCCGTGACGTCCGCGGTGAGCGTCTCCGCGGCGCCCTGTGCCTGGGCCTGGTCCGCGAATCCGGTGAGCCGGACGTCCGAGCCGAGCAGCGTGTTCAGCGCGAACGCCGGGTCCAGGGTGCTGTTCCAGTTCGCCACTCCGCCCTGGACCAGGCCGCACATCGACAGGGAGCCGTCGAAGCGGTCGGCGTGCCGTTCGGCGAGGGTGGTCGTGACCAGGCCGCCGTAGGAGGTGCCCCACGCCAGGGTCCGGTCCGCCGTGCCGAACTTCTCCGTGAAGACGTCGAGCGTGGCGAGCTGGTCGGGTACGGCGTCGGTCACGGCCCAGCCGGTCGTGGCGTAGGAGGAGCCGATGAGTGCGTAGCCCTGGTCCAGGAGCCGGTCCTTGGTGCCTGAATCGGGAGCGTTCTGGGGCGGGTTGGGCCAGCCGTCGGCCCGGTAGCCGTGGCTGTACAGCAGGACCGTGCCGTTCCAGTCCGCGGGTATGTCCATCACATAGGTGGCGCCCGAGGGGAGTCGGCCCTCCAGGTGGGTGCCGGAGGCGGGCAGTGCGGCGGCTGTCGTGAGGGTGACGGCCAGCGCGACGGCGAGAGTTCTCAACGGGGAGTCCCTTCCGGGGTGGGGGTCGCGGAACGGGTCGTGCTGGGCTGCAGGGCGTCGGTGTGAGTCTCCCGGATCCGCCACACCGTCAGCGCGGTGATCGCAGCGCCGCCGCACAGCAGCAGGGAGACCGGCGTGCTGCCGCCGCCGTTCGAGGCGAGCAGGCTGCTGGCGATCAGCGGGGAGAAGCCCGCGCCGAGCAGGGTGGCCGCCTGGTAGCCGAGGGAGGCGCCGGTGTAGCGGACCCGGGTGCCGAACATCTCGGTGAGCAGGGCGCCCAGGGGGCCGTACATCGTGGACTGGGCGACGCCGTGGCCGAGGGCGAGGGCGAGGATGAGCAGTCCGGGTGAGCCGGAGTTGACCAGGGCCAGGACCGGGAAGGCGAGCGCGGCGGAGGCGATCGCGCCGGTCAGCACCACGGGGCGGCGGCCGACCCGGTCGGACAGGGCGGAGGCGGTGGGCAGCACCAGCAGGGCGACGCCGGAGGCGACGGTCACGGCGGTGAGCACCTGCGAGCGGCTGTAGCCCTCGTCCACGGCATACGTGATCATGAAGCTGGTCAGCAGCGACTGCGCGGTGAACGCGCCGATACCCACACAGGCCGCCAGCAGGACCGGCTTCGGGCGCCGCAGCACCTCCAGCACGGGCGGCTTCTCGCTCGGCTCGGGCTTGGTGAACAGCGGGCTCTCGGCGACCTTGAGGCGGACGAACATACCGACGCCGAGCAGCACGACACTCAGCAGGAACGGCACGCGCCAGCCCCAGGAGCGGAAGTCGTCGTCGGGCAGGGCGGCGACCAGCGTGACGACCCCGGCCGAGAGCAAGGAGCCCAGCGGCGCGCCGAGTTGGGTGAAGCTGGACCACAACCCGCGCCGCGCGCCCTGGGTCCGCTCGGCGTGCTCGACGACCATGAGCGTGGCGCCGCCCCACTCACCGCCGATCGCGATGCCCTGCACGACACGGAGCAGGACCAGCAGGACGGGCGCCCAGACGCCGATCGCGTCGTAGGTGGGCAGCAGACCGATCAGGAAGCTGCCGCTGCCCATCAGAAGCATGGTCAGCAGCATCATCGACTTACGGCCGACCCGGTCGCCGAAGTGGCCGAAGAGGATGCCGCCGAGGGGCCGGGCCAGATAACCGGCGGCGAAGGTGCCGAAGGCGGCGATCGTGCCGACGGCAGGGTCGGCGTCGGGGAAGAACAGGTCGCCGAAGACGAGCGCGGCGACCGTGCCGTAGACGAGGAAGTCGTAGAACTCGACAGCGGTGCCGAGCAGGCCGGACAGGGCGACTCTGCGCAACTGCCGGGATTCCGGGGTGGTTCGGGATGGCTGCACGGTGGGCTCCCTGGGGGACGGGGCGATGCCTCCGTGAAGTTAGGCAGTTGCCGTGCAGCCGTCAATCATTTGCACAACATCAGTTCAGTCCGTCCTGTGCGATCCGCAGCAGCAGGGCGTGCAGGGTCTCGCGCTCGCCCGCGTCGAGCGGTTCCAGGAGTTCGTTGGTCACCTTCAGGCCTGCCTCGTCGGTGTCGCGCAGGAAGGCGCGGCCGGCCTCGGTCAGGACGACGATCCGGCTGCGGCGGTCGTCGGGGGAGGGGCGGCGCTCGGCGAAGCCCGCCTTCTCCAGGTCGTCGACCAGGCCGACGATCGCGCTCGGGTCGTAGCCGAGGCGGGCGCTCAGCTCGCGCTGGAGGGCGCCGTCGCAGGTGGCGAGGTAGCGCAGCACCGCGTAGTGGCGCAGCCGCAGTCCGGACTCCTGGAGGCAGGAGTTGAACAGCTGCCCCGAGCGCAGGCCCAGCCGGTAGAGCAGATAGCCGGTGTCCGCGTGCAGCTCGCGCATCCACGGCTCGTTCGCGTCGATCGAGGTGGTCTTGGTGTTCATGGCCCCAGTCTTTCGCAGCCGGCGGTCGGGGACAACTATTGACGTCACCAATTATTGCTCTTAACTTCGATCTCACCCCGCAGCCCATGTGAAGGGATTCGCTCGTGCCCAGCATCGATCTCACCGGCAAGGCCGCCGTCGTCACCGGCGGTGGCCGGGGCCTCGGCCTCGCCTACGCCCACGCCCTGGCCGCCCACGGCGCCTCGGTGGTCGTCAACGACATGGACGAGGCGGTCGCCGGACAGGCCGTGAAGTCGATCACCGAGGCGGGCGGCACGGCCGTCGACGAGGTGGTCGCGGTCGGCACCACGGAAGCCGCCGAGCGGCTCGTGAACCGCGCGGTCGAGGCGTTCGGGCGGCTGGACATCCTGGTCACCAACGCCGGCATCCTGCGCGACAAGGTGCTGTGGAAGATGACCGACGACGACTTCGACGCGGTGATCACCACCCATCTGAAGGGCACATTCACCTGCGCCCGGGCCGCCGCCGTCCGGATGCGCGAGCAGGGCGAGGGCGGCAGCCTGATCCTGGTCGGCTCCCCGGCCGGACAGCGCGGCAACTTCGGGCAGACCAACTACGCGGCGGCCAAGGCGGGCATCGCCGCCATGGCCCGCACCTGGTCGATGGAGCTGGGCCGCGCGAACATCACCGTCAACGCGATCGTGCCGGTCGCCGCGACCGCGATGACCGAGACGATCCCGGCCTTCGCGCCGTACATCGAGGCCATGAGGAACGGTGAGCCGCTCCCCGACGTGCTTCGCAAGGGCGAGGGCTTCGGCACCCCCGAGGACTGCGCGGCCCTCGTCCCCTTCCTCGCCTCCGCGGCGGCCCGGACGGTGACCGGGCAGTGCATCGGCATCGGCGGCGACAAGGTGGCACTCTGGTCGCATCCGCAGGAGATCAGCACGGCGTACGCCGACGGCGGCTGGACCCCCGACACCCTGGCCGACGCCTGGCCCGCATCGGTCGGCGCGGAACTCCAGACGGTCGGCATCCCGGCGCCGAAGCTTCCGGAGGCCTGATGGACATCAGCGAACTCGTCGCGATCGACGTCCACACCCACGCGGAGGTCTCCTCCAAGGGCCACTCCTCCCTGGACGACGACCTGCACGCCGCCTCCTCGGCCTACTTCAAGGTCGAGGGCAAGCGGAAGCCGACCCTGGAGGAGACCGCCGCCCACTACCGGGAGCGGAACATGGCCGCCGTGATCTTCACGGTCGACGCCGAGTCCGCCACCGGCACCGCGCCCGTCCCGAACGAGGAGGTCGCGGAGGCCGCGGCGGCCAACTCCGACGTCCTCATCCCCTTCGCCTCCATCGACCCCTTCCGCGGCAAGGCCGGGGTCCGCCAGGCCCGCCGCCTCGTCGAGGAGTACGGCGTGAAGGGCTTCAAGTTCCACCCCAGCATCCAGGGCTTCTTCCCCAACGACCGCTCGGTGGCGTACGCCCTCTACGAGGTGATCGAGGAGACGGGGACCATAGCCCTGTTCCACACGGGGCAGACCGGGATCGGCGCCGGGGTGCCGGGCGGCGGCGGAATCCGGCTGAAGTACTCCAACCCGCTCCACATCGACGACGTAGCCGCCGACTTTCCCCACCTGAAGATCATCCTGGCGCATCCGTCCTTCCCCTGGCAGGACGAGGCCCTCGCCGTCGCCACCCACAAGCCGGGCGTGCACATCGACCTGTCGGGCTGGTCGCCCAAGTACTTCCCGCCGCAGCTCGTGCAGTACGCCAACACACTGCTGAAGGACAAGGTCCTCTTCGGCTCGGACTTCCCCGTCCTCACCCCCGACCGCTGGCTCGCCGACTTCGCGAAGCTGGAGATCAAGGAAGAGGTCCGGCCGAAGATCCTCAAGGAGAACGCCGCCCGTCTGCTCGGGCTGACCACACCGTAAGGGGTGCCCGATGCGCAACGAGGGAACGGGGTCCTGGCCCGCACGCCGGGCCCGCAAGACCCCGCACCGCACCGCCCTGATCCACGGCGACACGGCCTTCACGTACGCCGAGCTGTACGACCGCACCACGCGCCTCGCCCATGCCCTGCGCGCCCGGGGCCTGCGCCGCGGCGACCGGATCGCCTACCTCGGCCCCAACCACCCCTCCTACCTGGAGACCCTGTTCGCCGCGGGCACCCTCGGCGCGGTCTTCGTCCCGCTCAACACCCGCCTCGCCGGACCCGAGATCGCCTACCAGCTCGCCGACTCCGGCGCCAAGGCGCTGATCCACGGCCCGTCGCACACCGGGCTCGTCGCGGGACTGCCGGGCGGCACGGACGTACGCACCTTTGTGGAGGTGGGCGAGGAGTACGAGGCCGTCCTCGCCGCGGCCTCGGACGAACCCATCGACCAACCCGTCGCCCCCGACGACACCGGCATCATCATGTACACCTCGGGGACGACCGGCCGCCCCAAGGGCGCCATGCTCAGCCACGGCAACCTCATCTGGAACGCGGTCAACGTCCTCGTCGACACCGACCTCGTCACCGACGAACGCGCCCTGGTCTCCGCCCCCTTGTTCCACACGGCCGGCCTGAACATGCTGGCGCTCCCGGTCCTGCTGAAGGGCGGCACCTGTGTCCTGGTCGAGGCCTTCGACCCGGACGCCACCTTCGACCTGGTCGAACGGCACCGGATCAGCTTCATGTTCGGGGTGCCGACCATGTTCGACCAGCTGGCCCGGCATCCGCGCTGGGCCGGGGCCGATCTGTCCTCCCTGCGGATCCTGACCTGCGGCGGCTCCCCGGTGCCGACCCCGCTGATCGCCGCCTACCAGGAGCGCGGACTGACCTTCCTCCAGGGCTACGGCATGACCGAGACCGCGCCCGGCGCGCTCTTCCTGGACGCCGAACACGCGGTGAGCAAGGCGGGGTCGGCGGGCGTGCCGCACTTCTTCAGCGACGTGCGGGTGGTGCGCCCCGACCTGACCCCGGCCGACGTCGGCGAGACCGGGGAAGTGGTCGTGCGCGGACCGCACGTCATGTCCGGCTACTGGGGGCTGCCCGAGGAGACGGCCGCCTCCTTCGCGGACGGCTGGTTCCGCAGCGGGGACGCGGCCCGGATCGACGAGGACGGCTATGTCTTCATCGTCGACCGCATCAAGGACATGATCATCTCCGGTGGGGAGAACATTTACCCCGCCGAGATCGAGGACCTGCTCCTCGCCCACCCGGACATCGTCGAGTGCGCGGTCATCGGCGTGCCCGACGACAAGTGGGGCGAGGTCCCGCGCGCGGTCGTGGTGCCCCGCGAGGGCGCCTCGCTCGACCCCGACGACATCCTCGCCTCCCTCTCCGGCCGCCTCGCCAAGTACAAGATCCCCAAGTCGGTGGTGCTCGCGGACGCCCTCCCGCGCACCGCCTCCGGAAAACTCCTCAAGTCCCGTGTCCGCAGTCGGTACGGCAACAGTTAAGGAACCCCCATGAGCATCACCGTGAACGGCCTCGACGAGCTGAAGAAGCTGGCCGGCAGCGACCTCGGCACCAGCGAGTGGACCGAGGTCACCCAGGAGCGCATCGACACCTTCGCCGATGCCACCGGGGACCACCAGTGGATCCATGTGGATCCCGAGAAGGCCGCCGCGGGCCCCTTCGGCGCTCCCATCGCCCACGGCTATCTCACCCTCTCCCTCTTCATCCCCCTGTTCACCGGGCTGCTCGACGTCCAGGGCGTCACCACGAAGGTCAACTACGGCCTGAACAAGGTGCGTTTCCCTTCCCCGGTGAAGGTCGGGTCGAGGATCCGTCTCGTGGGAAAGCTCGCTGACGTCGAGGAGGTGCCGGGGGGTGTGCAGATCACCGTCGACGGCACGATCGAGATCGAGGGCGGGGCGAAGCCGGCGGCCGTGTTGCAGAGCCTGTCGCGGTTCTACGCCTGATCGTCGCGCACCGGCACCAGGTCCAGCAGACGTTCCGCGGCCTCCTGAGCGAGCGGCGTGAGCCGTTCATGAACGGCCCGGAACGTCTTCTCGGCCCGGTCCGCCGGCCAGTCCTCCGGCAGATGGCGGACCGGCAGCCGGGGGTCGCGGCGGATCAGGCGCAGCCACTCCGCCTGAAGCCGCAGACGCAGGGTGAGGGCGTCGTCGGCGCCGGGGACCTGGGTCTCCCACGGCTGCCAGCGTTCCACGAACGCCTCGTAGCGGGCCGCCAGTTCGGACAGTTCCCAGGTCTCCTCGATCATCGCGCCGATGTCGGTGCCGGTGTCCGCGTGGGCACGGAAGACCTTCACATGGGCGGACAGGCCGAGTTCGGCGACCAGTTCCGTCACATCGATCTGCCCCGGCGCGATCCACAGGCCGTTGAACAGCGGTCCGAAACCGCTCCAGGTGAGCTGGGAGCGCAGGTCGTGGCGCTGGCGCTGCCAGGACTCGGGGAGCGAGAAGCCGAGCAGGGTCCAGGTGCCGTCCCACTGCCGGTTGACCGCGCCGGTGTGCCAGATCCGCCGCTCGCCGTCGCGCAGCACGGCCGTCGAGCGGTCCGTGAGTCCGAAGTACATCCGGCGGCCCTCGCGCTGGCGGCGCAGCAGGCCGCGGTTGACCATCCGGGTCAGTGTCGAGCGCGTCGCCTGCTCGCCGATGCCCGCGCGGGCGAAGACATCGATGACGCTGCCCGAGTACACGCAGACGTCCCGGCCGAGCACCTGCTCGCCCAGGAACGTCAGCATGAGGGACTGGGGCCGCAGCGACTCTTCCGTGGTCACGCGGCCACCGTAACCCCTGGTCGATCAGTTGGTGACCTGGTGGTACGAGTACACAGTCGTCGACACCGCGCACACGCCGGGCTGGATCACCTCGGCGCGCAGGGTGCCGCTCTTCGTGTCGTAGTCCACACCCTCCGCCTCGAAGGCGCCCGTGCAGATACCGCGCTGCGGCAGGGCGAACAGGGACTTCACCGCACCGGTGATCGGCCCGCCGTCGAGCTTGCGGGGCAGGTCGACCTGGAGGAGCGGGCGGATCTCCGGGAAGAGGGAGCCGGTGGCGTCGTTGGAGGCGCACACCAGGCGGGTGTCCGTGACGAAGTCGCAGCCCTGGATGTCCCGTACCGGCTTGTCCAGGGTGATCTGCCAGGCCTCCTTCAGGTCGCCGCCGGCCGGCGGGGTGGAGGGGTTGAGCAGCGGGGTGGGGAAGACCTGGAGGCGGTTCTGTTCACCCCACTCGCCCGACACCATCCACTGTCCGTCCGGCGAGACGGTCGCGAAGGAGTTGTTCAGCTTCTCGCCCGGGTTGAGCCGGTGCACGTACTCGTAGCGCTTCCCGGCCGGTGTGGTCACCGCGAACATCTTGGAGGTGGCCGTGTCCGGGCCCTGGTAGGCGTCGAAGACATGGCCCTGGGCGATGTCCGGGTCGCCGACGTGGTTCCAGCCCTTGATCCGCAGCGACAGCGGAATGTCCGCCAGGCCCCGGTACAGCAGCGAGCCGTCGGCCCGGCTCGCGAGACCCTGCCCGCCGCCCAGGGTGTCGGTGTACGCCGTGCCGGTCTCCTCCCAGCGCGGGTCACCGGCGGCAGAGGCGGTGCCCGCGCCGAGCACGAAGGCACCCAATAAGGCGGTCAGGGACACGAGTTGACGCTTCATCAAACACCCTTCACGTCGACGAACACCGGGTTGGAATAGAACCACGTATCGGCCCACGGGTCACCGTTGCCGGGCTCGTGGACGATCGGCCCGTGCGGGTCGACCGACGCGCCGAGGTATCCGGCGCCGTTCCGGTTGCCGTCGCTGCCGCGCAGACGGACGTAGAAGGACTCGTCCCCGGCGACCAGCGGGATGCGCAGGGTGTAGGTCCCCTTGCGGCCGCTGACGTCCCTGGTGTGCACGACCTTGGTGTCGGGCGCCCGCCAGCTGTCCCGGTCGGCCACCGGACCGCGCACCGCGCCCCGGATGACGTCCACATGCGCCAACTCCGGCAGGATTCCCTGGGGGTTGGGGCGGGAGGCGCTGGTCACCGTGATACTGAGGGTGAGCCGCTCGCCCTTGCGGACGCGCAGTCGGCCGCCCAGAGTGACCCCCCGGCCGTGGTCGCGGTCCCGCGAGTCGATGTCGACGGAGAACCGGTCCGCGTCACCGGACAGCACCATCTCCTCCCGCTCCAGCTCGTTGAGCCCCTTCGCGGCGCGGCCCAGGATCCACGGCGAGAGCGTCTCCACGTCGATCGTGTTCCGGTCGAGGTCGAAGTGGTAGAGGCGGATCATCGCCGCGCCGCCGTAGTAGCGGTTCTGATAGTTGGTCAGGTGCAGGTGAACGTCGTTCCCCGCGGCGTTCTTGCGGACGGCGCGGGCGGCCGGCCAGTAGTGGCCGTTGAGCGTGAGGAAGATCTGGTCGTGGTCCTTGACCAGCTTGTCCCACAGCTGCTGGCCGTAGGAGGACAACGCGTCGTCGCCGTAGACGAGTTCGTGGGTGGTGAGGATGACGGGCGCGCTCGGGTGGCGGGCGATGACGTCCTTCGCCCAGGCGTAGCCCTTGTCCGAAAGACGCCAGTCCAGGGCGAGGACGAGCCACTCGCGCCCGGCCGCCTTGAAGAGATGGAAGGTGTTGTAGCCGTCGGGCGAGGCCCCGCCGAAGGTCGGCTTGCCGGCGAAGGGCTCCGGGCCGAAGGTGTCGAGGTACGGCGTCGCACCGCGCTGGTCGTTCGTCGAGGAGCGGACGTCGTGGTTGCCCGCGAGGACGCTGTAACCGACGCCGCGCCGGTCGAGCAGCTCGAACGCCTCGCCGATCGCGTCGCATTCGGCCTGGGCGCCGCGCAGCCGCAGTTGGGGCGCGCACACCTCGGTGCCACGCGGTCCCCACGGCTCGTCGTCCTTCGTGGTCACCCGGAGCGTCACCCAGGCCTCACCACCGTCGTCCGGCAGCGCGAAGGGCAGCGGCAACGCCGCCGTCTCGCCGGGCCTCAGATCCGGCAGCTCGGCGGGAGCGGTGAGGGTACGGCCGTCCGCGAGCGTCAGTTCCCAGCGGGCTTCGAGCCAGTCCAGGCCCCGGAAGCACTGGTGGTTCAACACCACCGGACCCTCATGCCGGTAGGACTGCAGGAGCACAGGCGCCGCGATCTCCCGGTGTTCGTACATCACGGGCTTGGGCGTGCGGTCGGGGAAGACGATCCCGTCGGCGATGAACGCGCCGTCGTGGATCGCCTCGCCGAAGTCGCCGCCGTACGCCCAGCGATAGCCGGGCGCGGCGACACCGTTGTCGTACGGCCCGGCGCCGGAGCGCCCGGCGGGTCTGCCGTCTGTCACGCGCTGCAGAATCCCGTGGTCCCAGAACTCCCAGATGAAGCTGCCCTGAAGACCCGGCGTTGACTCGATGGCGGACCAGTGGTCGGCCAGCGTGCCGTTGCTGTTGCCCATGGCGTGCGCGTACTCGCACGGGATCAGCGGCCTCGTCTGCTCCCCGGAGAGCGCGTGCGCGGCACAGTCCTCGATCGGCGCGTACATCGGGCAGGCGATGTCGGAGGCGTCGTCCGCAGCCGCCCAGTCGAGCTTGGCCGCGCCCTCGTACGGGACCGGCCGCGTCGGATCGTGCCGGCGCACCCAGCCCGCCGCCGCGTCGTGGTTCGCCCCGTAGTCGGACTCGTTGCCCAGCGACCGTGACCACGGCCACCGGCACCAGTTCGGCGAGCGTGCCGAGCGCGGCGCGGGCGCTGTCGGTCCGGGTGTAGGCCATCGCCTCGGTCTCGTTGGGGAGGAAGGCATGGCACAGGGAGAGCTGGTCGAGCAGGCTCGCCGACCACTGCTGGGTGGGGTCCCAGCCGACGTCGGCGTAGACGAGCGTGCCGTTCGCGGCCGCCTTGCCGATCCACTCGCGCGGTTCGGCCTCCAGGTGCACGAGGGCGGTGCGCGCCTCGGGCGGGTCGCCCATCAGCGCGTCCTGCGAGTGCGGCGGTTCCTGGCCGTGGGTGACGAGGGCGCGGTCGGCGCCGTACGCCAGGGAGACGGTGACCGGGGTGGGCCAGCCGGGCGCGGTGCGGGAGAGCGCGAGGTCGATGCCCTCCTGGCCGGCGAGGACGGCACGGCAGTGGGTGCCGTAGAAGTCGTCGCCGAAGACCGTGGCCAGGGAGGTCCTCAGGCCGAAGCGGGAGGCGGCCACCGCGAGGTTGGCGATGCCGCCGGGGCTGCTTCCCATGCCCTCGGTCCAGATCTCCTCGCCCGGCGTCGGTGGCCTGCCGAGACCGGTCAGGACGAGGTCGTAGAAGAGCAGCCCGGTCAGCAGCACATCGGGCCGGTCGTCGTCCACGCGCACATCCCTTCGTCGGAAGCGGCCGGGAGGTCGTCGGGAGGTCGTCAAAGCTGGAGCTCGTCAGAACTCTTCATTTCGGTGTCCGGAATCGTGCGCCGCTCCGCGAGATTGGCCAATATTCGAGCAGAACTGAGCATAGATTTGATTGAAAATGACGAGTAGTGTTCATGCTGTGCTGGCAGAACGACGACATCAACTCATCCTGCGGGCCCTGCGCTCCGGCGGCCCCGCAGCCGTGACCGATCTCTCCGAGCAGCTCGGGGTGAGCCCCGCCACCATCCGGCGTGACCTGCTCAAACTGGAGGAGGAGGGCCTGCTCACCCGGGTCCACGGCGGAGCGGTCGTGGACGAGGGCGACCAGCCGTTCGCGGAGGTCGCCGAGGTCCGCGTGGCCGAGAAGGACGCCATAGCGGAACGTGCAGCGGCGATGATCAAGGAAGGTCAGTCGGTGCTGCTCGACATCGGCACCACCGCCTATCGCCTCGCCCGTCAACTGCACGGCCGCCGGATCACCGTGATCACCAGCAATCTGGTGGTCTACGAGGAACTCGCCGACGACGAGGGCATCGAGCTGGTCATCCTCGGCGGCATGGTCCGCCGCGAGTACCGCTCCCTGGTCGGCTTCCTCACCGAGGACAATCTGCGCCAGCTGCACGCCGACTGGCTCTTCCTCGGCACCAGCGGAGTGCGCCCCGGCGGGCAGGTGATGGACACGACCGTGGTCGAGGTGCCGGTCAAGCGGGCCATGATCGCGGCGAGCGAGAAGGCCGTCCTGCTGGCGGACTCGGCGAAGTTCCCGGGCACGGGTATGGCGAGGGTCTGCGGTCCGGAGGACCTGGACGTGGTGGTGACGAACGCTCCCGTGGACACGGTGACCCGCTCCGCCATGGAGGAGGCCGGCGTCGACGTGGTCGTGGCAGGAAAGGTGCAGAAGTGAAGCTGACGATTCTGGGCGGCGGCGGATTCCGGGTGCCGCTCGTGTACGGGGCGCTGCTCGGTGACCGGGGCGAGGGGCGGGTGACCGAGGTCGTCCTGCACGACCTGGATCCGCGGCGGCTCGGCGCGGTGACCCGGGTGCTGGCCGAGCAGGCCGCGCAGGTCCCCGACGCGCCCGAGGTGACGGCCACCACCGACCTCGACGAGGCGCTGCGCGGCGCCGACTTCGTCTTCTCCGCGATCCGCGTCGGCGGCCTTGAGGGCCGCGCGAACGACGAGCGCGTCGCCCTCGCCGAGGGTGTCCTCGGACAGGAGACGGTGGGCGCCGGTGGTATTGCATACGGCCTGCGGACCGTGCCCGTCGCCGTCGACATCGCCCGGCGCGTGGCCCGGCTCGCGCCCGACGCCTGGGTCATCAACTTCACCAACCCCGCAGGGCTGGTCACCGAGGCCATGTCCCGCCACCTCGGCAACCGCGTCATCGGCATCTGTGACTCCCCGGTCGGCCTCGGCCGCCGTATCGCCCGCGTGCTCGGCGTGAAGAACCCGGCCGAGGCGTGGATCGACTACGTCGGCCTCAACCACCTCGGCTGGGTCCGCGGCCTGCGCGTCGCCGGCCGCGACGAACTCCCGCGGCTGCTCGCCGACCCCGCCCTGCTCGGCTCCTTCGAGGAGGGCAAGCTCTTCGGCCCCGACTGGCTCCAGTCCCTCGGCGCGATCCCCAACGAGTATCTGCACTACTACTACTTCAACCGCGAGGCCGTACACGCCTACCAGGAGGCCGAGCAGACCCGCGGCGCCTTCCTGCGCGACCAACAGGCCCGGTTCTACGACGAGATGACCGACCCGGACGCCGAGGCGCTGACCGCCTGGGACCGCACCCGCGCCGAGCGCGAGGCCACCTACATGTCGGAGAACCGGCAGACGGCGGGCGCCGGCGAGCGCGACGCCGACGACCTGTCCGGCGGCTACGAGAAGGTCGCCCTCGCGCTGATGCGGGCCATCGCCCGCGACGAGCGCACCACCCTGATCCTCAATGTGCGCAACCAGAGCACCCTCTCCGTCCTCGACAACGACGCCGTCATCGAGGTTCCCTGCCTCGTCGACGCCAACGGCGCGCACCCCGTCGCCGTCGACCCCCTGCCCGGTCACGCCACCGGACTCGTCTGCTCGGTCAAGGCGGTCGAGCGCGAGGTCCTCGCCGCCGCCGAGTCCGGCTCCCTAACGACGGCCGTGAAGGCCTTCGCGCTGCACCCGCTGGTCGACTCGGTGAACGTCGCCCGCAGGCTGGTCCAGGGCTACACCGCGGTCCATCCAGGCCTCGCGTACCTTGGGCAACCCGTGTAGGCGCTTTCCCCCGCTCGCTCCCTGGAGACTTCCATGCACGACGAACGCCGACGGATCGAGGAGCGCGTCGAGCGCCTCCACACCCAGCGCATCAAGCCCGCCCGCTACGCGGCCACTGCCCCCTTCGAGGTCGAGGCCTGGCAGGCGCCGGGCGAGCCGGTCCCCTTCGAGGAGGCGGCGGCAGCCTCCTACGCCCCCTTCGCGATGGACACGCCCTGGGGCCCGCCCTGGGGCACGACCTGGTTCCGGATGCGCGGACAGGTACCCGAGGAGTGGGCGGGCAGGCGCGTCGAGGCGGTCATCGACCTCGGCTTCGTCGGGGACTGGCCCGGCAACCAGGCCGAGGCCCTGGTCCACCTGACCGACGGCACCCCGCTCAAGGCGGTCAACCCCCTCAACCAGTACGTCCCGATCGCCAACCCGGCGACCGGCGGCGAGCGGATCGACTACCTCGTCGAGGCGGCCTCCAACCCGGACATCCTGGCCAACGACTTCGCGGGCCCGACCCCGCTCGGCGACGTCCTGACCGCCGGCGACAAGCCGCTCTACACCTTCAAACGCGCCGACCTCGCCGTCCTCGACGAGGAGGTCTTCCACCTCGACCTGGACATCCAGGTGCTGCGCGAACTGATGCTGGAACTCGGCGAGCACGACCCGCGCCGGCACGAGATCGCGCACGCCCTGGACCGGGCGATGGACCTGCTCGACCTGGACGACATCTCCGGCTCGGCGGCCGCGGTCCGCGAGGCCCTGGTGCCCGCCCTGTCCAAGCCCGCCCACGCCAGCGCCCATGTGATCTCCGGCGTCGGCCACGCGCACATCGACTCCGCCTGGCTCTGGCCGATCCGCGAGACCAAGCGCAAGACGTCCCGGACCTTCTCCAATGTCACCGCGCTCGCCGAGGAGTACGACGACTTCATCTTCGCCTGCTCACAGGCCCAGCAGTACGAGTGGGTGCGCGACAACCACCCGAAGGTGTGGGCGCGTATCCAGGAATCGGTGAAGAAGGGCCAGTGGGCGCCCGTCGGCGGCATGTGGGTGGAGGCCGACGGCAATCTGCCCGGCGGCGAGGCGGTCGCCCGGCAGTTCATCCACGGCAAGCGGTTCTTCATCGAGCACTTCGGCATCGAGACCAAGGGCGTGTGGCTGCCGGACTCCTTCGGCTACAACGCGGCCTACCCGCAGCTCGCCAAGCTCGCGGGCAACGAGTGGTTCCTCACCCAGAAGATCTCCTGGAACCAGACCAACAAGTTCCCCCACCACACCTTCTGGTGGGAGGGCATCGACGGGACCCGCATCTTCACGCACTTCCCGCCCGTCGACACCTACAACGCCCGCTTCAGCGGCGAGGAGATGTCCCGCGCGGTCCGCAACTACTCCGAGAAGGGCGGGGCCACCCGCTCCCTGGCTCCCTTCGGCTGGGGCGACGGCGGTGGCGGTCCCACCCGCGAGATCATGGAACGGGCGCGCAGGCTCGCCGACTTGGAGGGCTCGCCCAAGGTCGTGGTGGAACATCCGGACGACTTCTTCGCCAAGGCCCGCGAGGAGTACCCGGACGCCCCGGTCTGGGTCGGTGAGCTCTACCTGGAGCTGCACCGCGCCACCTACACCACCCAGGCCCGCACCAAGCAGGGCAACCGGCGCAGCGAACACAAGCTGCGCGAGGCGGAGTTGTGGGCGACGACGGCGGCGCTGCACGCGCCGGGCTATGTGTACCCGTACGAGAAGCTGGACCGGCTGTGGAAGACGGTGCTGCTGCACCAGTTCCACGACATCCTGCCGGGGTCCTCGATCGCGTGGGTGCACCGGGAGGCGGAGGCCGAATACGCGCGGGTCGCCGAGGAGTTGGAGGCGCTGACGGCCGAGGCGGTCGGTGCGCTGGGCGCGGGGGAGACGCGGGTCTTCAACACCAGCCCGTATCAGCGGCGCGAGGTGGTGCGCGGCCGGGACGGCGGGACCCGCTTGGTGGAGGTACCGGCCGGTGCCAGCGCCCCCGTCTCCGACGCCTCCCCGAACGACGTCGTCATCGTCGAGGACCGAGCCCTCGACAACGGCCTCGTCCGCGTCGAGCTGGCCGAGGACGGCACCCTGTCCTCCGTGTACGACCGGCGCGCGGGCCGCGAAGTCCTCGCCGACCAGGGCAACTTGCTCCGCCTCCACACCGACCTGCCCAACTACTGGGACGCCTGGGACGTCGACAAGCACTACAGGAACCGCTACACGGACCTGCTGGACGCCTCGGAGATCGCGGCCGTCGAGCGGGACCCGCTGGTCGGCTCGATCCGGGTCGTGCGGTCCTTCGGCAGGGGCTCGACGATCACCCAGACCATCACCCTGCGCGCCGACAGCCCCCGCATCGACTTCGAGACCGAGATCGACTGGCACGAGGCCGAGAAGTTCCTCAAGGCGGGCTTCCCGATCGACATCCGGGCCCCCCACTCCTGCGCCGAGATCCAGTTCGGTCACATCCAGCGGCCCACGCACACCAACACCACCTGGGAGGCGGCCCGCTTCGAGGTGTCGGGACACCGCTGGGTGCACCTCGGCGAACCCGGCTACGGCGTCGCCGTCATCAACGACTCCACCTACGGCCACGACATCTCCCGCACGGTCCGCGAGGACGGCGGGACGACCACCACGGTCCGCCTCAGCCTGGTCCGCGCCCCGCGCGTCCCCGACCCCGAGGCCGACCAGGGCAAGCACCGGTTCACGTACGCGCTGCTCCCCGGCGCGACCATCGAGGACGCCGTCGCCGAGGGCTACGCCCTCAACCTCCCGCTGCGGGTGGCGGACGCGGCGGGGGCGCCCGAGCCCGTGGTCCGCGTGGACGGCGAGGGCGTGACGGTCGAGGCGGTCAAGCTCGCCGACGACCGGTCCGGCGATGTCGTCGTACGGCTCTACGAGTCCCGCGGCGGCCGCGCCCAGGGCGTCCTGCGCCCCGGCTTCACGCTCGCAAGCGCCCAGGTCACCGACCTCCTCGAACGCCCGCTGTCCGAGGCGGAGGTCGCCGACGGCGCCGTACGCGTCGAGCTGCGCCCGTTCCAGATCCTGACCCTCCGCCTGGCGAGGAGCTAGGGGGTGTTTTGAAAGTCCTGTGCGGTGCCCGCGGTGTTCGGTGCGTGCCCTCGGCGTGCCGGACGAAGG
>NZ_JAVRBF010000741.1:0-276 GCF_032436805.1 Streptomyces sp. P17
GCGTCGTTCGAGCACTGTCTCGTGGTTACACATCATTCCGTACTGTTATCGCATCCCCTGTCTGTGGGGCATTGTGTGCAGGTTACCTCACTAAACCACTTATTCATTATGTTGATAAAGTTGGCTTCCCTTTGCCTCCTATCGAGGCTACAGGAAACGATACTTCCCTTCTCGCTGCTGGCTTTGTTGTTGGTATCTGTGGTATGTGGATTTCCGATTTCGTATTCTTGCAGGCAAATCGTCTGCTTAATATACAAAGCAAGGAAAAGTAATGGC
>NZ_JAVRBF010000742.1:0-276 GCF_032436805.1 Streptomyces sp. P17
TTTCTTGGCTTTGGCAAACCACTGCGCCACCTTCAATGGTAGAGTATGCTTTTGTGGCATGGAAACTTAGAATAGATAGCTCGCCCATATTAAGGATAGACTCACCATTTTTCTTCACCCCAAAGGCATGGGCGGCATCGTAGATTACTCTCAAGTCATGCTTATCAGCAATGGCTTGAATGGCATCATGATCACACGGGTTACCATAGACATGGACAGGTAAAATTGCGCAGGTTTTATCCGTTATCGCTGCTTCAATCTTGCTTGGGTCAAGAT
>NZ_JAVRBF010000743.1:0-276 GCF_032436805.1 Streptomyces sp. P17
GTCAGCGACAACGATGTCGCCGGGATGTCGACTGCGGCTGACGCGTTCCTGCTTCCGTCGGAAATGGAAGGCATGCCGACGGTAATCATCGAAATGCTGCTGCACCGTTGCCCGGTGGTCGCGAGCGACATTCCAGGCAACCGGGCGATTCTCACCAAACTCGGTCTGGAGGGTGCCCTCTATCCACTCGCGGATGTCAGCCAACTGGGGCAATGCATCGTGCAGCAGTCTCGAGGCAGGATCAGCGAAGAACACCATCGACGCACGCTGAACGCC
>NZ_JAVRBF010000744.1:0-276 GCF_032436805.1 Streptomyces sp. P17
GTCAATCTCAACGCCGGGACGTCCGTCAAAGGGGATACCAACGGCATCTCCGTCAATTACAACGGTGATACAAGATTTGCGGAGAACTTCAGCGAGTGGGGACTGACAATCGATGGATCCTCGGTCGCCGGAACCGCAGGGAGTGCGATCCTCGTCACCCGCGGTAGCGGTGACGAGACCGTACGCATCACCGCTCAGAACGGCGCCACGCTCACGGGCGGCAACGGCGTAATGATCGAAGCGCGCGACAACGCCCTGCTCGACTTCACCGCCCGC
>NZ_JAVRBF010000745.1:0-276 GCF_032436805.1 Streptomyces sp. P17
TGTACTTCGATCGTTAGTTCCGCTTCACCTATAATCAGTTGATAATCGCCTATTTTATTAAAGACGATAGGAATCTCGAACTCCATTAGCTCTTCATCAAAGGTAAGCTTCCATTCCTGTTCTTCTTCAGACAGCTTTTTACTCTTCACTTCTGCAGCAAATTCTTCTTCCACGATCAATGCTTCTTTCGCTACAACTAGCGTAATCTCATCTAACGGTTGGCTTGATACGACGAAAACATCGATCGGTTGATCCACGATACCTTCAATCACACTA
>NZ_JAVRBF010000746.1:0-276 GCF_032436805.1 Streptomyces sp. P17
CGCTGAAGGCGGTGACGTTCAACGCACAGGCCGATACGGGCGCCGCGACCAATTCGACGCTCGCGGGGTTGGCGCGGCTGATCTATCCGGCCGAAGCAAAGGAGCTCGCCGATTTCGACGTCATCAGCAATCTGCCGCCCGGCGCGCCGTTCCGCGGCCCCGGCGGCCCGCCGGTTGGGGTTTGTGTCCCAGCGCTTGCGAAGCGCAATCGGATCGACCTTCATCCGCAGCGCGGCTTCGTCGACGGCCTGCTCCAGCGCGAACGCCATCGGCGGG
>NZ_JAVRBF010000747.1:0-276 GCF_032436805.1 Streptomyces sp. P17
GTCCTCAGAGGAAGTAGAGACGGTTCAGGGAGATGGAGTCGGCCGGTTCGGAGACCACGGGGCGACCCCGGCCGACCTGTCGGTCGCCTTCGTCGCCCAGGCCGCCGTCGACCTCGGCTCGGACCTGATGCCGACCCGCCGTCGCCGGGTCGCCGTCCGCGGGACCCGGGGCATCGGCCCCGGCGACCTGCTCCTGAACTCCCGTACCGGAGACGTACAGGTCGACGGCCGCACCGGACTGGTCTCCCTCGACGGCGACAAGATCCGCTCCGAACC
>NZ_JAVRBF010000748.1:0-276 GCF_032436805.1 Streptomyces sp. P17
CAACTTTGCTTTCAATATAATCTATGTCTGCTATTTGTAGTCCAATAGTTTTTTTAGTTTTAGAAGGTATATTTTCACCGTTAATTATAACCGTATTCATATCATCATCTACTGCTTTTATGGCTTCTTGGAGTAATATTGTTGATTTTCCACTACCATTTGAGCCGGTCCATATTGATATTTCACCTTCCCGATATCCTCTAATGTATTTATTAATTAATCCTATTGATGAAGCAGAATAATTTATATTCTCTGGATCGTAAAATTCTATCTCGT
>NZ_JAVRBF010000749.1:0-276 GCF_032436805.1 Streptomyces sp. P17
TAAAAACAAAAAGCAAACGATAACTCTCTCAAAAAATAAACATCGTTAAAAATAATTACAATTAATGTTTAATTAGTGATCATCCATATATATAAACTGATTAACCATTTTTAAATATTATAAGTCCAACACGAATCACAATGATAATTTTAGTATCGTTTAAAATATTGATATAAATTGCAGCTTATAGATATGAGTTTATGATGAATAAAGTAAATATAGTCGCACTTGCAATAATGTGCGCATTACCAGCCCATAGCCAAATAATCATTTCAG
>NZ_JAVRBF010000750.1:0-276 GCF_032436805.1 Streptomyces sp. P17
GCCGATCACGATCACACGGGTGCCGGGATCGCAGACGCCGGCGAGGTCGTCGAGACCGGTCAGGATATCGCTGTGCCCATCGGTCTCCAGGATGATGACGTTGGGCGTCGGAGCCTTGTGATAGGTCTCGATGGCGGCTTCGATGCCGCCCATGTGCACGGAGAGGTGGGCCTTGGCGAGGCGGCGGTCTTCGGCGGCGGCGCGCGAGGTACTCGCGGTCGCCTCCGTGACACAAAAGACCTGCACAGACACGCGCGGCGCGGGTGAGATGTAATC
>NZ_JAVRBF010000751.1:0-276 GCF_032436805.1 Streptomyces sp. P17
TGGTCGCGGATCGCATCCTCCGCGTTCGGGCCCCATTTGGTTGTGGTCGAGACGATCAGCCGTTCGGTGAAGCCAATGCGCCCGGACTTCGCCAGGAACGAGGCGATGTCGCCCTTGGACATGTGATGGCTGGGGGCGTAGAACTTGCACTGGATCGCAGTGCGCCCGCCGTCCCGCCGCTCGGCGACCAGGTCGATACCGGTGTCGTGGCCCGTCTTCTCCGGCCAGTCGTCCCACATCCATACCTTGGAGAACTGCTCCGCCCACACAGGGTCG
>NZ_JAVRBF010000752.1:0-276 GCF_032436805.1 Streptomyces sp. P17
GAACCCAATGGTCTTTTTTCTGGGTGGTACTGACTAGTTTCTTGGCTCTCTAGTTTACTTTGAAATGATGGTGCTATAGAGGCATGGGCTAGGAAAGCCAGGAAGGCTACAAGCCCTAAATGCATAACAAAAGACAGTCCATAGGACTAGGGCAAGGACCTTTTATGTGGCTGGTCAGGGAGGGAGAGGGACCAAGGAAAGGGGCAAAGTTGGAGTGTAGGGAAAGGCCAGATCGTGTGGCTGGACCCACAGAACTGTCTCCCCCTCAAACTAGGG
>NZ_JAVRBF010000753.1:0-276 GCF_032436805.1 Streptomyces sp. P17
GTTTCACCAGCCAGTGGGGTCATACCCACTGGTTTTTTTGTGCACAGAAAACCCCCAGCTAGGCTGGGGGTTTAGTAAAGCTTTCAGCTTTGAGCCAGTTATAAAAACCCCTTTTGATTTGTTAAAACAGTTTGCGGTCTGGCAACTGCAAATGTTCAACAAGAAATCAAAAGGGGGTCCCAATGAGGGACGAAAAGAGCTTAGCGCACACCAGATGGAACTGTAAATATCACATAGTTTTTGCGCCGAAGTACCGAAGAAAGGTGTTCTACGGGG
>NZ_JAVRBF010000754.1:0-276 GCF_032436805.1 Streptomyces sp. P17
GATCAGCCGCGCCTCATAGTGGTGATCCTCGCCCCTGACGGCGATCAGCCGCGCCAGCACCCGCTCGCCCTCGCCCACGGCGGGGTCGGACTGGCGCGGCAGGAACAGGATCTTTGGCTCGGGCGCCTCGCCCTGCCACTCCATCGGGCGGGCAAACAGATCACCCGACGCATCGGCGGGCAGGATCTGAATCACGCTGACCGGAGGCAACTTCTCGGCATCATGGTAATGGCGGCGCTTGCGCTCAAGCTGGCCCTCGGCCTCAAGCTCTTTGAG
>NZ_JAVRBF010000755.1:0-275 GCF_032436805.1 Streptomyces sp. P17
GCTGTTGCATCGCTATAAGAACAATCGCAGCGGGTCGCCCATGGCGCCGCTTTTCGCGCTTTTGTCCGAGCAGGAAATTCAGGACGCGGAGATTCTTGGCAAGGCGCTTCGCTTTGATGCGATGTTCGCGCTGAAAGACCCCGAAGATGCGGGCAGCCTTCGGTTTTTTCCCAAGAAAAAGGTGCTGGAACTGCGCCTGACGAAAAAAGGGCGGGCGTTGTTCGGGGAGGTGGCCGAGGCACGCTTCCGCGCCCTTGCGGTGGCGCTTGGGGTCG
>NZ_JAVRBF010000756.1:0-275 GCF_032436805.1 Streptomyces sp. P17
CACTTTGCCCGCAATATTCGCCGCCATCAGCGATTCGTTGGGGGGCACGGGATCCCGGCCTAGCAAATCTTCAACGGCGACATCGCGAATTTCGGTCGTTTTCGCACGGCCAGACACCATATCCGCCAAGCCCGGTACCGTTTGCACCGGCACGGGTAGGGACTCTAAAGCTTCCAAAATGTCACGACGCTTAGCGCGGCTGGCACTTGGCATAGCCAACAAGATTTTCTCAACGCCTAGAACATCCACCAGCTCGTCGACCTTGCTGGGATGAT
>NZ_JAVRBF010000757.1:0-275 GCF_032436805.1 Streptomyces sp. P17
CGGGACGACTTTTTTTCACATTCTGCCTCGTTGAAAGGTTGTCAACGTTTGGAGATACATTTCCAGTCTTTATCTCAGAGCCACTTAAACGAATTAAAGCATCACGATAGCGATGCATTTGGTTAATAGCATCATCTGGCACATAATCGGTTTTTGTAATATCGTCACTGCCATCATCAAAACGATTTTTATCTAACTTTATGCGGTATTTTGCATCAAAAATCCAAATGAATTTTTTTTCTATGTCTAGTTCGTTGGTTTTTGGCAATGTCACT
>NZ_JAVRBF010000758.1:0-275 GCF_032436805.1 Streptomyces sp. P17
CCCGGAAGACGGTCCACGCATCAGCGAGAAGTTCGGTGATATGGGCGACGTTCTGGTGCTTCTGTTTGCCTCCAATGAGCTGAACTGGCGCCATTTCCAGGCTAAGGAGCTTGGCGGCGAAAGCGACTATGAGGAGTATCAGCCTCACATCTCAACCTTGTCCCGCCAGTCGCCGTCCATCTCAATCTCCTGATAGATTTCAGGCCCCAGGATGATCGGACCCGTCCACGGCTTGATATTGGCCAGGTCGAGGTCGCCGCCGCGCAGGGAGATTG
>NZ_JAVRBF010000065.1:0-43453 GCF_032436805.1 Streptomyces sp. P17
CCAGGTCGCCGTCCAGGCCTCGGTACGCCTGACCTCCGTCTCCATCCCCGCCCAGGACATGGGACGGCACGCCGTGGAACACCTCGTCGCCAAGCTGGAAGGCCGGGGCAAGGACGAAGTCGTCCTCATCGCCCCCGAATTGACGGTCCGGGCGAGCTCGGGACCGACCGCTTCCTGACCAGTACGTCCCCCTGCGGCCCCCGCGGGGGCGGCTTCCCCCTGTCCTCGTTCAGGAGTACGCCTCGTGAATCAGCCTGCCGAAACCCAAGCAAAGGTCAGCCTGGCGCAGTCCTCCCCCACCGTCGGCACGTTCCGCGAGCGGGGCGGCGCGCTGGAGTGGTGCGGCCGTCAGGAGACCGTCCGTGTCGAGCCGTGGGGTCCGGACGCGGTGCGGGTACGGGCCCGGCTCGGTGGACCGATCCTTGAGGGGCTGCCGGGCGCGCTCCTCGACGAGGCGCCGGCGACCTCCTCCACCGTCAAGATCGAGGACGGGCGGGGGCAGTTGACCGTCGGCGCGCTCACCGTCGACATCGACGCCGAGGGCCTGATCCGCTTCCGGCGCACGGCGGACGGCGAGGAGCTGCTGGCCGAGGAGCGCGCCCACTTCTGGTGGCCGGGCTCGCGCCTCTACACGGCCGTCGGCAACGGCCACCACCGCCTGGAGCAGCGCTTCGCCGCCTACGACGACGAGAAGCTCTACGGCCTCGGCCAGCACCAGCACGGCCGTCTCGACCAGAAGGGCCTGGTCCTGGACCTGGTCCAGCGCAACGCCGAGGTCGGCATCCCGGTGCTCACCTCCAGCCGGGGGTACACCCTGCTGTGGAACAACCCGGCGATCGGCCGGGTGGAGCTGGCGCACAACGGCACGCGCTGGGTGGCGGACTCGGCCCGGCAGATCGACTACTGGATCACCGCGGGCGACCCGGCCGAGGCGCAGCGCCGCTACAGCGCGGTGACCGGCCGTACGCCGATGCTGCCCGCGTGGGCGGCCGGCTTCTGGCAGTGCAAGCTGCGCTACCGCACCCAGGACGAACTCCTCGCCGTGGCACGCGAGTACAAGCGCCGGGGCCTCCCGCTCGACGCGATCGTCTGCGACTTCTTCCACTGGACGCACCTGGGCGAGTGGAAGTTCGACCTCGGCGAGTGGCCGGACCCGGCGGCGATGGTCCGTGAACTGGACGAGCTGGGCGTCAAGTTGGTGGTCAGTGTCTGGCCGTCGGTGTCCCCGCTGTCCGAGAACCACCCGGTGATGGAGCAGCGCGGCTACTTCATCGGCACCCAGTACGGCCCGATGGCGCACGCCGACTGGCCGGACAAGGAGGTCGCCTCCACCGTCCAGGTCGCCTTCTACGACGCCACCAACCCGGACGCCCGCGAGTTCGTGTGGTCGAAGGTGAAGTCGAACTATCTGGAGCCCTACGGCATCACCGCCTTCTGGCTGGACGCCGGCGAGCCGGAGCTGAAGCCGGGCTTCCAGGAGAACCTGCGCTACTGGGCGGGCCCGGGCCTGGAGGTCGGCAACCTGTACCCGGCGGAGAACGCCCGCACCTTCTACGAAGGGCTCTCCTGCGAGGGCGAGTCCGACATCGTCACGCTCAACCGCTCGGCCTGGGCGGGCAGTCAGCGCTACGGCGCCGCGCTGTGGTCCGGTGACATCGGCACCGACTTCCCCACCCTGCGCCGCCAGATCGCGGCCGGTCTCAACACCGCGCTGTCCGGCATCCCCTGGTGGAACACCGACATCGGCGGTTTCCACGGCGGCGACCCCGAGGACCCGGCGTACCGCGAGGTCATGGTCCGCTGGTTCCAGTTCGGGGCACTGTCCCCGCTGATGCGTCTGCACGGCTTCCGCGACCCGGGCATGCCGCTGGGCCCGGACATGACCGGCGGCCCCAACGAGGTCTGGTCGTACGGCGAGGAGGCCGGGGCGATCCTGGAGCGGTATCTGCGGCTGCGCGAGCGGCTGAAGCCGTACGTCCTCCAGGTCATGCGGGAGGCGCACGAGGAGGGGCTGCCCGTGATGCGGCCGCTGTTCCTGGAGTTCCCCGAGGACCAGGCCGCCTGGTCGGTGGACGACGCCTATCTCTTCGGCCGGGAGCTGCTGGTGGCGCCGGTTCTGACGGCGGGCGCCACGGCCCGGACGACGTATCTCCCGGCGGGCGCGAGCTGGACGGACGCGTGGACGGGTGAGACGTACGAGGGCGGTACGGCCCTGACGGTCGACGCTCCGCTGGACCGCATCCCGCTGTTCCTGCGGGACGGGGCCGAGCTGCCGATCGCCGGATGACGTGTGCGGCCGGTCCCTTGGCGGAGGGTCCGGCCGCACGCCCGCTACCCGGTCAACTGCTGCTGACCGTCAGGTTGTTGGTGATGAAGTCCAGGCCGCCGGAGGACGAGGTGATCTCGTAGCCGAACTGGACGTCACCGATCGTCTCGTTGCTGGACATCCAGCCCTTGGTGTTCGCGATCCAGGTGAGGATCGGCTTGATGTTCACCGTGCCGGAGTTCGAGTCCGAGGTGCGCAGGAACGAGAAGACCTCGTTGGCGCCGTTGTTGCCCTTGTAGACGTTCCAGGTGTGGCCGCCGAGGGTGACCGAGCCCTGGGATGTGCCGAGCGGGCCGACGGCGCCGTTGTAGTTGACCCACAGCATGATCTCGTAGTCGTAGTCCGTGTCCCAGATGTCGTACGACGTGTTGTAGGCGCCGGCCGACGGGACGGTGACGTTGTAGTTGCTGGTCAGCGAGGCGATCGAGGAGATCGTCTTGTTGACCACCTTCTTCGTGTTCGGGTACGACTTGATGCCGCCGGTGTTGGGGTGGTTGGCCCAGACACCCCAGTTGGTGCCGGAGTTGGCCCAGACGCACTGGCTGCCGGCGCCGGAGCCCCAGATGTTGTTGTAGAGCGTGTAGCCGTTCAGGGTGGTGTTGCCCCACTGGTCGCAGGAGCTCCAGACGGCGGCGTGGGCGGGGGCGGAGGCGAGGCCGACGGTGGCGCCGAGAGCGAGCGCCGGGGCCAGCAGGGCCTTGGTGATGCGGCTGAGCGTGCGGGTTGTTGCCATGGTGTCCCTTCCATGGGTGGGGGGAATTGCGGGGAGTTACCACGTCCCTGGGGTGAGGACGTGGTCTTCTCCGGCGACGAGGTCGAGCGGTCTCGCGCCGGTGGAAGTCCTGAGCTCGACACGGCAGGTGCGGCCGGGGCGGACGACGGCTGTGCGGGTGGTGCCCCAGCTGAGGTCGATCTCGGCGCCGAACCTGGTGCGGATGCCTCTGAGCCGGCCGCTCGCGGAGGGCGGCGCGGGCAGTAGCACCAGCCGGTCGGGGGTCGACTGGACGAGCGCCTCGATCAGCACCGCGGGCAGGGCGTGTGCGGCGTCCGCGTTGTAGACGTGGCGGTTCGGGTAGTGCGCGCTCATCAGGGAGGCGTGGAAGAAGTCGCCGTCCAGGACCTGGCCGAGGGCGTGGGTGACGCGTTCGCCGTCACGCAGGCGGGCGGCGACGAGGGCGTGGTGCAGATGGCCGTGCGCGGAGTCGTTCTCGGCGCCGCGGAGTTCGAGGGCGCGGTGCGCGGCCCGGGCGAGGTCCGGGGTGTCGTAGGGGTTGATCTCGTGGAGGGGCCAGACGCCGTAGAGGTGGCTCAGGTGGCGGTGGTCGTAGGTGTCCTCCAGGCCGGGCCAGGCCCATTCGGCGAGGGCGCCCTGGTCGTTGACGCGGTGCGGGGGGAGGCGGTCGGCGAGGGCGCGCCACCCCGCCGCCCGCTCCGGGTGGTACTCGGCTGCCGTACGGAGCGCGTGGCGGGCGGCCGACAGGTCCATGGCCGCGTTGACCGTGCCCCAGCTCGCGTTCGCGGGCCGGTTCTCGGGCGAGTAGGAGGGGACGACGACCAGTCGGCCCTCGTCGTCGGTGCGGGTGAGGAAGTCCTCGTAGAACTGGGCGACTTCGGCGAGGGCGGCGGCCGTACGGGGGTCGCGTGCGCCGTGCGTCTCGTCGTGCTCGACGAGTGGCTTGAGCAGCCAGTCGGCGCCCGCGGTCCACAGGTGCAGCGGGTACTCACGGCTGAAGTGGTACGTGTGCCCGGACTCGCCGTCGGTGTGGGAGGGCGCGAGGATGCCACGGCTGCCGAAGATCGCGCGGGCGTTGTCGCGCCAGTCGGAAAGCTGACGGTGGATCAGGGCAGCGAGGGCCTCGGTGACTTCGGGGAGGGCCGCGGCGGCCGCTGACGCGGTCTGGAGGTTGAGGTTGGCGTTGGTCGTGAAGGCGCCCGACCAAGCCGTGTTCCAGTCGCCGGTCCACAGTCCGGTGAGCCGGGGCGGCAGCAGACCGCTGCTGGACAGGAGGTGGTAGCGGCCGGCTGCGAAGAGCCGCTCCAGCAGCGCCGCGCTACGGGTCCGCTTGAGCAACTCCGAGCCGGGCAGGGCGCGTTCCGTCGGGTCGCCGCCCAGGTCGAGGGTGACGCGTTCGTAGGCGGTGCGGTGCAGCGGCAGATGGCGGGCGAGGAGAGCGTCGTAGGGCCGCTCGCTGTCGGGGAGCAGGTCGCGCAGGGCGCGGCCCTCCTCGATCACGTCGAGTTCGCCGGTGTGGCGACGGACCCGGGTGAGCAGCAGGACCGACGCGGCCCCCTCGAGGCGCAGGCCGGGGGGCGCGAGCGCGGCGGTGCCGCCCGTGACCATGACGAGGGTGACGCCGGTGCAGGCCAGGTCGCTGCCCGGGTAACGGGCGCGCAGGCCGAGCAGGGCGCCGTCGGAGGTGAGCAGCGCGCTCTGGCCTACGCCCAGGCCGTCCGGGGCGCCGGGGAGGCGGTGGTCGAGGGCGATGTCGAGGTGCGGGCCGGGGGTGGTGACCCGCTGGACGATCACGTCGTCCGCTCGGGAGACGAAGACACGGCTGGACCAGCCTTCGGTCAGGGCTGTCGTCTCGCCGGTGGTGAAGTCGACGGAGCGGCGGTAGCCGGGGGCGTCGCCTTGTCTGCGCAGCCGTGTCTGGAAGGCGGGGTGGAAGGGCTGCACCCATTGGAGGGGGCGGTTGTCGGTGAAGCTCTCGGCGGCGGTGGTGTCGCCGGCCAGCAGGCGGTCCTGGAGTTTCCGGAGTTCTGCGGCCAGCTGCGGAGGGCGGGCGTCCTCGCTGCCGTTCGGGCGGACCAGGGTGTGCTGGGTGACGATGACACGGTCGTCGTTCGGATCTCCGAACACAAGGGCGCCGTGATGGCCGTTGCCGCTCAGGAAGGCGTCCTCCCAGCGGGCGGCGGGGGCGGGTTCCCAGGTGCCGTGGACCGGGGCGTCGGTCATGGCTTCAGCCCTTATGTGTGGCGCGCGCATGACACATACCTCGCTCTAGGAGAAGGGGGGCGGGGACCAGCCACGACGAACCCGCAGGTCAACCCTTGACCGCCCCCGTCAACATGCCCTTCTTGAAGTGCCGCTGGACAAAGGGAGAGAGCACAGCCACCGGGAGCAGCGCCATCACCATGACCGCCATCTGCACAGCGAGCCCCGACAGTTGCCCCGTCTTGATGGCCTGCCCCAGCCCCACCGGCGCCTCCTGCTTCTGCACCAGCTGAATCATCACGTTCTGCAGCGGCATCATGTCCTGATCGTTCAGGTACAGCGACGCGTTGAACCAGGCGCTCCAGTACCCGACCGCGTAGAACAACGTGATCACGGCGACCACGGCCCGGGACAACGGCAGGATGATCTGCCAGAGAATCCGGAAATCCCCCGCTCCGTCGATCCGCGCGCTGTCGGTCAACTCCTGCGAGATCCCCATGAAGAACCCGCGCAGCACCAGGATGTTGAAGACACTGATGGCACTCGGCAGGATCAGCGCGAGATAGCTGTCGGTGAGACCGAGCGTCTGCACCAGCAGATACGTGGGAATCAGCCCCGCGCTGAAGAACATCGTCGCCAGCAGGGTCATCAGAATCCACCGGTGGGCGAGCGACCCACTGCGGGAGAGCCCGTACGCGCACAGCACGGACACCGTCATCGAGAACGCCGTACCGACGACCGTGACCAGCACACTGATGATCGCCGCCCGTGTCACCTGCCCACCGCTCAGCAGCTCTTGATACGCCACGAAGGTGATGCCCTTGGGCACCATCACCAGACCGCCGGCCTCGTCGATGGTCTTGCGCGTGGAGAGGCTGGTGACGATGACGATCCAGAGCGGGAAGAGGATCGCGAGGCAGGCGATGCCGAGCACCAACCCCTTGCCGGCGAGACCGACCTTCGTGGGCTGTTCCTCCCAGACCGGCCGGGGCGGCGCGGCCCACCGCTTGCGTACTGACTTGTCGATCACCGCGGTCACTTCTTGTACACCCCCTGCTCGCCCATCAGATGGGCCACCTTGTTCGCGGCCAGGACGAGTCCGATGCTGATGACGCCCTTGACGAGCCCCGCGGCGGCCGCGTAGCCGAAGTCCTGGTTGCGGACGCCGTTCCACCACACGAAGGTGTCGAGCACTTCCGACGCGCCCGGTCCCACGGCATCGCGTTGGAGCAGGATCTGCTCGAAGCCGACGGTCAGCGCGTCGCCGACGCGCAGCACCAGCAGCAGCGCGATCACCGGCCGCAGCGCGGGCAGCGTGACGTGCCACATCCGGCGCCAGCGGTTCGCGCCGTCCATCGCCGCGGCCTCGTACAGGTCGGGGCTGACGGCCGCCAGCGCGGCCAGGAAGACGATGATCCCCCAGCCGGCGTCCTTCCACACCGCCTGCGCGGTGACCAGGAACTTGAAGGTGCTCGGGTCGGTCATGAGGTCGAGCCCGTCGTACCCGTGGTCGCGCAGCAGTGTCGAGAGCAGCCCGGCGCCCCCGAGCAGCTGCTGGAAGACCGCGATCACCAGCACCCACGAGAAGAAGTGCGGCAGATACAGAACGGCCTGCGCGATCGCCCGCACCCGGGGCCTGACCACGCTGTTGATGAGCAGCGCGAGCAGGACCGGGATCGGGAAGAACAGCACGAGCTGGAGGAAGAACAGCACCAGGGTGTTCTCGACCGCCTGCCAGAACGCGGAGTCCTCGAAGATCCGCTGGAAGTTCTCCAGGCCCACCCAGGGGCTGTTCCAGATGGAGACGATGCCGTTCTCGCTGATGTAGGGGTCGTAGTCCTGGAAGGCGACCACATTGCCGAGGATCGGCACGTAGTTGAAGAGCAGGACCAGGACGACGGCCGGCAGCGTCATCAGCAGCAGGAGGCGGTCGCGTCCGAACCTGTGCCGCAGACTCGGTTTCCCCGAGGGCGGCTTACCCCCCGGCCCGGTGGCGCCGTCGGACGCCACCGGGGACTTCGCCGTCGTGTCGGCCTCGGCCCTGCTCCGGGGCACCGTGCTGTGGGACACGGCCTTCTCCTTGCCTCGAACCGCGGATCAGTTGGCCGCACTGCCGTTCTCGTCGAGGATCTTCTGGTACCAGTCGCGCAACTTGTCGCCGCCCTTGCTCTTCCACTCCGAGACGAACTGCTGCACGTCGCTGATCTTCTTGCGGCCGCGGACGACGTCGTCCTCGAGCTGCTCCAGGTCGTTGGTGAGGTTGGTGTAGCGGGCGGGCTCGGTGATCTGCATGCCGTAGAAGGCGGGCTTCTTGGTGAAGGCGCCCATCCGCTGCTGCCACTCGACCTGCCCCTTGGCGACGTCCGGGAAGTCCGGGTGGGCGATGGTGGCGGCGGGACTTGCGACCATGACAAAGGCGTTGAGGACCTCGTTGTTGCCCTTGTCGTTCTTGATCGGGACGCCGTCCTTGACGGTGTAGTGGGTGCCCTCGACGCCGTAGTTGGTGAGCATGTACTCCTTGGTGCCGTACGGCGCCGCGGTGACGTTGGCGACGGCCAGCGCGTCGCGGATCACCGCCTCGGAGGCGTTCTTGCTGACGAAGGCGAAGATGTTGGCCGGGTTCGTGGCCCACAGGATCGGGTCGCCGCCGTCGTGGCCGAAGATGTCCATGCCCCAGATCTTGAAGTCGGGGTTCTGGGTGGCCTGGGAGGCGGTCTGGCCGTACCAGTTGGAGATGTCGTTGTGCCAGATCAGGAACTCGCCGGCGGCGAACTTGGGGGCCGGGTCGGTGGCCTGGCTCTTGCCCAGCTCGAAGTCGGGGTGGACGACCCCGGCAGCGAACAGCTTGCGGGTCCACTCGAGCGCCTCGAGGAACTCCTCGGTCTCGATGCGGTTGACCAGCTTGCCGTCGACCACGTTCCAGCCGAGCGGCTTCTCCCCGCCTCCCAGGGAGCCGAAGGAGTTGAAGGCGGTCCACTTCATGTCGCCGCACGCCCACCGCTTGGCCCTGGCATTGGTGATCTCCTTGCACAGGGCCAGGAACTCGTCGGCTGACCTGGGAACTTCGTAGCCCTCCTTCTCGAAGATGTCCTGGCGGTAGCAGGGCACGATGTTCGGGACGTACGAGGCCGGCATCGGCAGACCGCGCAGCGCGCCGCCGAAGATGGAGCGCTGCCAGGCGTCCGTCGGGATCGCCGCGAGGTTCGGGTACTCCTTGACCTTGTCCCCGGAGAGGTAGGGGCCCAGGTCGGCGAACTTGCCGATGATGGCGTTGGGTATCTTGCCGCCCATGTTCCAGCCGGGGATCACCACGACGTCCGGGATGTCGCTGGAGGCGAGCACCGCGCCGAGCTTCTGGTCGTAGGTGTTGCCGTCCTGGTTCTGCCACTGGACGTCGACGCCGATCAGGTCGTTCATCGCCGTGTAGTAGGGGTTGTTCCCCTTGGGCGGCGAACCCCAGAACGGCGACATGATGGTGACCTTGCCGCCCTTGCCGAGCTTCTTCGGGACCGACGTCTTCAACCCGGCGAGGTCCAGCTTGCTGGTGAAGCCGATCGCGGAGCCGTTCTTGGACGGGATGTCCGGCGTCACCACATTGCTGGCGACGTAGGCCGGAAGGATCTTCTTCGCATCCTTGCCCGACGTGGTGCCCTCGCGCGAGCCGCCGCCCGAATCGCCGCACGCGGCAAGCAGCGGCATGCCTCCCGCCACCGCTGCGGCGGCGACCGCCGACGAGGCGAGGAAGCTTCTCCGGCTGGGTGCGGAGGAGTCGGAGGAGGCGTTCGGCGTCATTGCGTCAACCCTTCATGGCGCACCTGGACACCCGGCGGTGGGCCGTCGGCTGCGGTGTCGTAAGTGGAACTGGCTGAGCTGAAGCAGTCCTTCGATCTCTGTACGACCGGCAGTCGAAGCGCTTCGATGTTGCTGTGAGGTTAAGTGAACGCCCATGGACGCACAAGGGTCGCTCCCAAGATTCCTCCGGCGCAGAAGACCCAACCCTTTCTTATGCGCTGCTTGAATGGACCGTCCTGATCCCTTGACACCCGCCCCTGTGTCGAATGAGCATCGAAGCGCTTCGAAGCAGCCGCGCCGATCCATCGCAAGGGGATCTCCAAGTGATCGCACCATCGCCACCCAACCCGCCGTTCCGCGAGCCGCGCTTGCCGTTCGCGAAGCGCGTCGACGACCTTCTGTCGCGGCTCACGCTCGACGAGAAGATGGGATTTCTGCATCAGTTCGCGCCGGCCGTGGAGCGGCTCGGTGTCGCCGCGTTCCGCACCGGTCAGGAGGCGCTGCACGGTGTGGCGTGGATGGGTCCGGCCACGGTGTTCCCGCAGGCGGTCGGGCTCGGCGCGACCTGGAACCCGGATCTCGTGCGCCGGGTGGGCGAGGCGGTGTCGAAGGAGGTCCGTGCGATGCGGGCCCGCGACGAGCGGGTGGGCCTGAACGTGTGGTCCCCGACGGTCAATCTGCTGCGCCACCCTTTGTGGGGCCGCACCGAGGAGGGCTACTCCGAGGACCCGAAGCTGACCTCGGCCATCGCCACCGCCTACACCCAAGGGCTGCGGGGCGATCACCCGGTGTACTGGCGCACCGCGCCGGTCCTCAAGCACTGGCTGGCCCACAACAACGAGACCGACCGCGACACCACCTCCGCCTCGGTCCGCCCGCGCGTCCTGCACGAGTACGACCTGCGCGCCTTCCGCGAGACGGTCGAGGCGGGCGCGGTGGCCGGGGTGATGCCGGCGTACAACCTGGTCAACGGCCGCCCCAACCACCTCTCCCCGTACCTGCGCGAGCAGTTGCGCACCTGGACCACCGAGGAGCTGCTGGTCTGCTCGGACGCGGGCGCGCCGTCCAACCTGGTCGACTCCGAGCACTACTTCGACACCCACGAGGAAGCGACCGCGGCCGCGCTGCTGGCCGGTGTCGACAGCTTCACCGACCACGGCACCGACGGTTCGAGGATCACCGCCCGGGTACGGAAGGCGTACGAACAGGGCCTGTTGGGCGAGGACGACATCGACACCGCGGTCCGCCGCCAGCTCTCGGTCCGCTTCCGCCTCGGCGAGTTCGACGGCCACGAGGACCCCGGCGCCTTCGACACCCCCGACCACCGCGCCCTCGCCCAGGAAGCCGCCGAGCAGGCGGTCGTCCTGCTCCGCAACGACGGCGTACTGCCGCTCGCCCCCGGCACCCGGATCGCCGTGGCCGGACTGCTCGCCGACGAGTGCAAGCTCGACTGGTACAGCGGCACCCTCCTCCACCGCTCCACCCCGCTGGAGGGGCTCTACGAGCGCTTCGGCGCCGAGCTCGTGCAGTTCGCGGAGGGCGTCGACCGCGTACGGCTGAGGACGTCGTCGGGTCTTTTCCTGTACGTCCCGGAAGGCGCCGCCTCCGACGAGGTGCGCGGCGCCGAGGGCGCCCTGGATCCCGCGCTGCTCGCGGGCCGCACCGATCTCCCGCCCCTCACCACCGCCGCCCTGGGCACCGAACTCGCGCTCGTGGACTGGGGGGAGGGCGTGCTGACGCTGCGCGCACCGGACGGCCGCTATCTGTCGGTCGCCGAGGACGGGTACGTACGCGCGTCCGCCGACCAGCCCGGCGGCTGGGTCGTCCAGGAGACCTTCCGGCTGGAACCGCACGGCAACGGACACCTCCTTCGGCACATCGGTACCGGTCGCCACGTCTCTGTCGCCGCCGACGGCGTGAAGGTTGCCGAGGAGAACCCGGAGGTCTTCGACCTGGTCGTGAGCGAGCGCGGCGAGCAGGCGGTGACCCGGGTCGCGGCCCAGGCCGACGTGGTGCTGGTGGTCGCGGGCAACGACCCGCACATCAACGGCCGCGAGACCGAGGACCGTACGACCCTGCAGCTGCCCGCCCACCAGGAGCGCCTCCTGCACGCGGCCCGAGCCGCCAACCCGAACACGGTGCTGGCCCTGGTCTCCGCCTACCCGTACGCGGTCGAACCAGGCTCCCTGGCAGCCCTCCTCTGGACGGCCCACGGCGGCCAGGCCGCCGGCACCGCGCTGGCCCGGATCCTGGCCGGCGACGTCTCCCCCGCCGGCCGCCTCCCGCAGACCTGGTACGCGAGCGACGCCGACCTCCCCGACCTCCTCGACTACGACGTGATCGGCGGCCGTCAGACCTACCTCTACTTCGAGGGCACCCCGCTCTACCCGTTCGGCCACGGCCTGTCGTACGCGTCCTTCACCTACGGCGACCTGGCCACGCGCGTGACCGGGGAGTCGGTGCGGGTGTCCTTCACGGTGACCAACACCGGCGACCGGACGGCCGACGAGGTCGCCCAGGTCTACACCCGCGCCGTGGACCCGTCGGTCCCGCGCCCCCGCCGGGAGCTGCTGGCGCACCGCCGGGTCACTCTCGCCCCGGGCGAGCGCACCGGGCTCAGCTTCGAAGTCCCGTTGTCCGCCTTCGAGTTCTGGGACGTGGCCCATGGCCGCCGGCATCTCGACCCGGGCCCTTACGACCTGATGGCCGGCGGCTCCAGCGAGGACATCCGGCTGCGGACGACGGTGGCCCTGGACGGGGAGCCGGTGCCCCCGCGTGCGGTGCGTGAACGCGGGCTGGACGCGGCCGACTTCGACGAGCAGAGCGGTACCGCGATCGTCGACCGCACGAAGACGGCGGGCGACGCGGTGACGCCCGCCGGGGACCGCGCGGGCGAACTCCTCTTCCGCGCCTGCGACTTCGGGACCGGGGTCACAGAGGTGACGGCGACGGTGGCCGGCCAGGGAACGGTGGAGGTGTCCCTGGACGGCGCCCCACCGCCGGCGACACTCACAGCGAACGCTCCGTCAGGACCGTACGCCTACGCCACACTCACCGCCGACTTCACGGCGGAGGGCGTCCATGACGTCCGCCTCAGACTGCGCGGCCCGCTGCGGCTCGCGCACGTCGGCTTCTCCGGTTGAGGGTCCGGAGCAGGCCGACACAGAGGAAGGGGCCCGGGACCGGAAGGCATCGGCGCCGGGCCCCTTCGGCAGCCTATATGAAAATGGCTCCCATTAGTCAGACGCCGGGCGCGGAAAGACCGCGACGGCCGGGAACCGGCTGTGGCAGTCTGCCGCCATGTCAGCCGAACTCCGCGAGCACGCGGGCCGCCACTACGCCGTCCAGTTCACCTACGCGCTGCCCGACGACGCCTGGGCCGTGGAGCTGAGCGAGGCCAGGCCGGCGCCGGAATCCTGGGGCGACACCCCCGGCGCGCAGACCCATCTGCCCGGACCGGCCTTCGCGGTGGCACTCGTCCCGGACGAGGACCCGGAGCGGGAACCGACCGTCCGCCTCTACAGCCCCGACGAGCGCGTGATCCCGTACGAGATCATGCGGTGGTACATGGAGCTGGTGGCCGACCAGGTGGAGAGGTGCCGGATCGCCTACGAGGCCGAGGGCTGACCTACGCCGACGGCCGGAGCCCCCGCACAGTGGGCTCCGGCCGTCGGGGCCGTCGGGTCCGGCTCAGAGGGCGAGGCCGGTGAGGACCAGCACCCGCTCGTAGGTGTAGTCGTCCATCGCGAACTTCACGCCCTCGCGGCCCACACCGGACTGCTTGGCGCCGCCGTACGGCATCTGGTCCGCGCGGTAGGACGGGACGTCACCGACGACCACACCGCCGACCTCAAGCGCGCGGTGGGCGCGGAAGGCGGCCTGGAGGTCGTGGGTGAACACGCCCGCCTGGAGGCCGAACTTGGAGTCGTTGACAGCGGCGAAGGCCGCGGCCTCGCCGTCCACCTTCTGCACGGACAGCACAGGACCGAAGACCTCCTCGCAGGCCAGCGTGGTGCCGGCCGGCAGGTCGGTCAGGACGGTCGGCGCGTAGGAGGCGCCGTCGCGCTTGCCGCCGGTGAGCAGCGAGGCGCCTGCCTCGACCGCCTCCTGGACCCACGCCTCGACGCGCTTGGCGGCGTCCTCGCTGACCAGCGGGCCGACGTCGGTCTTGTCGTCGGAGGGGTCACCGGTGACCTGGGCCTCGACGGCGGCGACGATCCGCGGGAGCAGACGGTCGTAGACCGAGGCGTCCGCGATCACGCGCTGCACCGAGATGCAGGACTGGCCGCCCTGGTAGTTGGAGAAGGTCGCGATCCGGGTCGCGGCCCGGTCGAGGTCCTCGTCGCTCGCCCAGTCGCCGAGCACGACGGCAGCGCCGTTGCCGCCCAGCTCCAGCGTGCAGTGCTTGCGCGGCACCGAGTCCATGATCGCGTAGCCGACCTTCTCGGAGCCGGTGAAGGAGATCACCGGCAGCCGCTCGTCCTGGACGAGGGCGGGCATACGGTCGTTGGCGACCGGCAGGATCGACCAGGAACCGGCGGGCAGGTCCGTCTCGGCGAGGAGGTCGCCGATGATCAGGCCGGAGAGCGGGGTCGCCGGGGCCGGCTTGAGGATGATGGGCGCACCGGCGGCGATCGCGGGCGCGATCTTGTGCGCGCACAGGTTCAGCGGGAAGTTGAACGGCGCGATGCCGAGCACGACGCCCTTCGGGAAGCGCCGGGTCAGCGCGAGCCGGCCCTGGCCGCCGAGGTCGGTGTCCAGGCGCTGGGCCTCGCCGCCGTTGAAGCGGCGGGCCTCTTCGGCGGCGAAGCGGAACACGGAGACGGCACGGCCGACCTCACCGCGGGCCCACTTGATCGGCTTGCCGTTCTCGGCGGAGATCAGCTGCGCGATCTCCTCGGTGCGCTCGACCAGACGGCGGCTGACGTGGTCCAGGGCGGCGGCCCGTACATGCGCCGGGGTGGCGGCGAACTCGTCCCGCACGGCGTACGCGGCGGCCACGGCCTCCTCGACCTGGGCGTCGGTCGGCACGCTCACCTTGCCGACGACACGGCCGTCCCACGGCGAGGTGACGTCGAAGGTGTCCTCGCCGGAGACCTGGCGGCCGGCGAGCCAGAAGGCGTGGGTGGAAGTCATATGAGTCCCGGCCCTTCCGCGTTGGGGGTGGGTGTTCCTTGGTTCGGGGTCCACGGTAGGGGCGCGGGGGCGGTGTGGCGTTTGTCCGAGTCGTAGTAGTGGCGGGTGGGGGGCACTACGGATTGGCGGGGTGGCCTACTCGGCCGACGTCGCCTTCAGTGCCAGCCACAGCTCCATGCGTACGTCCGGGTCGTCCAGGGAGCGGCCGAGGATCTCCTCGACGCGCCGCATCCGGTAGCGCAGGGTGTGCCGGTGGACGCCGAGGTCGGCCGCGGCGGCGTCCCACTGGCCGTGCCGGGACAGCCAGGCCCGCAGCGAGGCGACCAGGTCGCCGCGGCCGGTCGCGTCGTGCTCGTGCAGGGCCCTGAGCAGCCCGTCCGCGAACGCCCGCACGGCGTCGTCCGCGAGCAGCGGCAGCACCGATCCTGCGGCCAGCTGCTCGTGTTCCACGATCACCCGCCCCCGCCGCCGGGCCACCGACAGCGCCTGTTCGGCCTGCTTGTAGGCGGCGGCCGCGGCGATCGGACCGGCCGGCGCCGAGAGCCCGACGACCAGTTCGTCCTCCTCACCGGTCGCCGCCTCCCGTACGGCGCTGCCCGCCCGCGCCGCCTCCAGCGCCGTCGCGTACTCCGCGCACGCGGACACCGCGGCGCCGTCGTCCGCGGCGAGCACCACGAGACGCTCCCCCTCCGGTACGACCAGCACCGCCTCCCCGGCGCGCGCGGCTGCCGACTCGACGATCTCGGCGAGCGCGCCGAGGGGGTCGCCGTTGGCGTCGGAGGCGGCGGCGAGGGCGGCGGCCGAGGGCTTGGCGCCTGCGGGCACGCGCGGTGGGTTCTCCACGGCGGCCAGGGCGGCCGACGCCGAGCCCGACACCGCCACGGACTCCGCGACGATCATCCGGAAGGGCGCGTCGAGCAGGACGCCGTACAGCTCCCCGGCGACCGCGCGGGCGTGGTCCGGCTCGCCCGCGAGCAGCATGCGCAGTACCGCCGTGCCCAACCGCTGCTCGGCGGCGTGCAGGGAGCGGGAGCGTTCCGTGGTCAGGGTGAGCAGTGCGATGGCCGAGTGGACGGCGTAGCGCTCGGCGGTGCCGAGGGCCGCGGCCGTGCCGACCGCGAGCGCCGCGCGCGGCCTGCGGCCGGTGCCCAGGCTGTGCAGTTCGACCCGGTCCTCGTTCTCCGGGCCGCCGACCACGGACGAGGCGGGCGCAGGGCGTTCCCGCAACCGCTCCACGTCCGCCGTGATCCGTGCCGCCCTGCGGCCCGCCCACTCGGGGGCGGTGGCGACGACCGCGCCGGAGGCGTCGTAGAGCGCGGCCCAGCCGTCGACCTGCGAGGCGAGCGCGGCGAGCAGCCCCTCGGGCCCGTCGGTCAGCGCCTGCTTGGTCAGCTCGCGCTGGGCGGCGAAGCCGGCCGTGACCGCCCGGTACTGGTCGGCCGCGATGGCCGCCGACACGGCCTTGCTGATGGCGAGGAAGGGCGTGCGGCGCGGGACCTCCAGCAGCGGCAGCCCCTCCTGCCGGGCCGCCTCGACCAGGGCGGCCGGGATGTCCTCGTAGTTCACCCCTACGGCGAACCCGAGCCCGACGACCCCGGCGCCGACCAGCCGCTTCACATAGCGGCGCATCGCCTCGGGGTCCTCCGCGTCCAGCTTGAGCGCGGTGATCAGGAGCAGCTCCCCGCCCTCCATGTAGGGCACGGGGTCGGCGAGCTCGCTGACATGCGCCCAGCGGACGGGCACGTCCAGGCGGTCCTCGCCCGCACGCACGGTGAGTTTGAGCGCGGAGTGATGGACGAGCGAGGCGAGCGTGGGGGGCATGAGGCCTTCAGGTCGGTGAAGTCTGCGTGATCATTGTGATCATTTGGCCGCCGCGTATGAACGGCCTATGCCGATTCTGCCTCACCGTATGGTCGCCGTGCCGCCTCGATTCAGTCCCGCAGATCCACCAGCAGCGGCGGCGCGTGCTCGCCCCGCACATCCGTCAGCGACAGCACCGCGTGCCCCGGCGGCACGGCGTGCGCCAGCTCGGACGCCGACCAGCGCTCCCTTTCGACCTGCCGCACCGTGACGGCCCGCGCGGTCGGCGCCTTGCCGGTGATCACCCGCCGCACCGCGTGCAGCGCCTTCCCGGCCGGCGTCTCCGCGATGATCTGCCGGTCGGTGACGTCCCGCGCCTCGGTCCACTCCTTGCCCCACACCTCGGCGAAGTCCTGCCCGTCCCACGGTGTCAGCCCCGACAGCGCCATCCGGCACCCGGCGGCCCCGAGCAGCGGCCCGCGCAGCGGCCTGGGCACGTCGTCCAGGCTGCGCAGGGTCAGCACGGCCCCGGCGTTCCCGGACCGCAGTCGCTGGATCCCGCGTACGGCCTCGGGCGTCACCACGCCCGTCGCGTCGTCGAGGATCAGACAGGCGAACAGCGACCGGTCCTCGCGCACCGCCACGCTCGCGCTGAACTGGGCGAGCACCAGACGCGCCAGCATCCGCGAGGCGTCCGCGTGCCCGCGCGCGGGCAGGTCGATACGGACCCGCACGGGATGGTCGAGCGCATTGAGCGAGAACGGCCGCGACTGCCCGGACGTATCGAAGAACCCGGCGAACGCGGGCCGGTCCAGCAGCGCCACCCGGTCGGCGAGGACTCCCCCGACATCACCGGGATGCCCCATCTGCCGCTCCCGCGCGTCCAGTTCCCGCAGCAGCGACTCCTGCCCCGAGCCGTCCAGCGCGGTACGCAGCGCCGCGAGCGGTCCGGGCGCGCCGTCGAGCAGCCGGCGCAGCTCGGGCACGGACGGGAAGCGCCCGTGCACCGCCCGGAACGGGCCGAGCAACTGGGCCAGCACGGTCGTGGAGCGGCGGCTGTCGCTGCCGGGATGCGGATCGGCGAGGTCCCCGACCAGCGCCTCGGCGAGCACGGCCGCGGCCTCGTCGGGGTCGGTGGTCCCGCCGTACAGGTCGAGGTCGTACACCGATTCCGGATTCCCGATGCGTACGACGACGTCGTAGGCGTCGGCCGGGCCGAGCCCCGCGCCCGCGGCGCCGACCACCACGACCGCGGCGCGACCGGCGAGGGCGTGCAGGCACAGCGACTCGGCGAGCGGACGGACGACGGCGCCGGTCTTGCCGGAGCCGGCCGGGCCGACGGCGAGCAGGGAGGTGCCGAGGAGCTCGGGGCCGAGGGCGAGTCCTGTGCTCCGGTAGGCGTAGGGGTTGCGGGGGTCGTCGGCGGTGGTGCCGAGGCGGACCTGGCCGGTGACCAGGTCGTGCCGGGAGAGCCGGGTGGGCAGATCGCGTTCGCCGGAGGGGTGCAGACAGGCGGCGGCGCCGTCCTTGAGCACGGCGCCGGTGAAGGTGGCGAGGCTGTGCCGGCCGCTGCGCACGCTCTGCCAGGCGCGGGTGATCCGGGCGTGGTCGACGTCCCGCATCAATCCGGCCTTCGCCTCGGCGGCGAGCCGCTCGGCTGCGTCGACGGCGCCTGCGGCACGCAGCTGGGGCCATTCGGCGGGGTCCTGCTCGGGCGCGGGTGGACGTTCGGCCACGGGGGCCCGGCGGGGCCAGGCGGACGGGCCGTAGCGGCGCCAGACCTCGCTCCAGCGGCCGAGGCGGCCCACCGCGAACATGATCGCGAGGGCGATGAGGGTGTAGTAGGTGTACCAGAGGATCGCGTTGCCGACGCGGTCGTTGTTCTCGCGCCAGGAGTCCGGGGTGAACAGCTCCAGCGGCAGCACCCACCAGCCGCCGAGATAGCCGTTCCACAGCAGCGACCAGATCAGCCACCCCACCAGAAACGCGATCAGCGCCCCGCTCAGCAGCTGCCGCCCCGGGATCTGCTCCGGCTCCTCGTCCGGCCGCGGCCGATGCCCGAACCGCCAGACGCCGGGCAACGCCTCCGGCCGGGGCGTCCGCAGCCACGCCAGGAACGCCGAACCGTCCGGCATCGGCGGCGCCGAGGGCCTCGGTGGGACAGCGGAGCGTGATCGCGGCACCGGAGTCGCATGCGTACCCCGCGCGTCCTGCGTCCCGTCGCTGTCCATCGCCCTTGCCCCCTGACCAGCCGTTCCCTACACCGTCAGCGAGCCAATCTAACGCCCCCGCAAGGGGAGTTCACGGTTAGCCGCCCCGGCACGGTCGGGGGAGCCTTACTCCCGCTATGTCCATCACGGACAACGGGGCCCGCCGACAACGCCCACATGGAGCATGCCCACCCCCCGTTCCCCGCCCTAGCCTGCGAGAAAAGAGAAGACAAGCGTCCGCAACACCCCAGGAGCCCCTCATGACCGACCTTCCGCAGGAGCGCCGCGTCGTCACCGCCATCCCCGGCCCGAAGTCGCAGGAGCTGCAGGCCCGCCGCACCGCCGCGGTGGCGCAGGGCGTGGGCTCCGTGCTGCCGGTGTTCACCGCGCGCGCGGGCGGCGGCATCATCGAGGACGTCGACGGCAACCGCCTCATCGACTTCGGCTCCGGCATCGCCGTGACCTCCGTCGGAGCCTCCGCCGAGGCCGTCGTACGGCGCGCCTCCGCGCAGCTCGCCGACTTCACCCACACCTGTTTCATGGTCACCCCGTACGAGGGCTACGTGGAGGTCGCCGAGGCCCTCGCCGAGCTCACGCCGGGTGACCACGCCAAGAAGTCCGCGCTGTTCAACTCGGGCGCCGAGGCCGTCGAGAACGCCGTCAAGATCGCCCGTGCGTACACCAAGCGCCAGGCCGTCGTCGTCTTCGACCACGGCTACCACGGCCGCACCAACCTGACGATGGCGCTGACGGCGAAGAACATGCCGTACAAGCACGGCTTCGGCCCGTTCGCGCCCGAGGTCTACCGCGTGCCGGTCGCCTACGGCTACCGCTGGCCGACCGGTGCCGAGAACGCCGGTCCGGAGGCCGCCGCGCAGGCCATCGACCAGATCACCAAGCAGGTCGGCCCGGAGAACGTGGCCGCGATCATCATCGAGCCGGTGCTCGGCGAGGGCGGCTTCATCGAGCCGGCCAAGGGCTTCCTGCCGGAGATCGTGAAGTTCGCGAACGCCCACGGCATCGTCTTCGTCGCCGACGAGATCCAGTCCGGCTTCTGCCGTACCGGCCAGTGGTTCGCCTGTGAGGACGAGGGCATCGTCCCGGACCTGATCACCACCGCCAAGGGCATCGCGGGCGGTCTGCCGCTCGCCGCCGTCACCGGCCGCGCCGAGATCATGGACGCCGCGCACGCGGGCGGCCTGGGCGGCACCTACGGCGGCAACCCGGTGGCCTGCGCCGGTGCGCTCGGCTCGATCGAGACGATGAAGGAGCTCGACCTCAACGCCAAGGCGAAGAACATCGAGGCGGTCATGAAGGCCCGCCTCGGCGCCATGGCCGAGAAGTTCGAGATCATCGGCGATGTCCGCGGCCGTGGCGCGATGATCGCCATCGAGCTGGTCAAGGACCGTGCCACCAAGGAGCCCCACGCGGAGGCCACCGCCGCGCTCGCCAAGGCCTGCCACGCCGAGGGCCTGCTGGTCCTGACCTGTGGCACCTACGGCAACGTGCTGCGCTTCCTGCCCCCGCTGGTCATCGGCGAGGACCTGCTCAACGAGGGCCTCGACATCATCGAGCAGGCCTTCTCCCGTATCTGACGCACCTGTGGCCCCAGCCCTTTCGCGCCGTGTGCTCGGGGGACTGGGGCCGCGGGGGTCAGAGGGTGTGAAGAAGGTGTGCGAGGTCTCTGTCAGGACTCGATTCCGACTGTCTTGGACGCACCCCCTGTCGTAGGTTCTACCCAGATGAGAGATACACCCCGCCCACAGGGGACTGTGGGCGACATCAGGACGGGGCCTCCCCAGCTTCGACCTGGTCGTGCCCTCGCGCACATGAACGGGGCCTCTGGCTCCGGATCTCCTCACCGATCGGACAGTCGCTCGCCCCAAACCCCCCGGGGCGCGCGACCATCCGATCCGGACGGCCGCCTCGGAACCACCCCCCCTGTTCCGGGGCGGCCGACCTCCCTCCTCTCCCTTCTGGGACTTCTCGGGCTTCCCGCCCTTCTCTTCGCGCTGATCACCTGGCAGGTCGTGGCCGACGGCCCGCTGGTGAGGGTGGACGAGCGGCTCAGCAGAGCCCTCGTCCACCCCGATCACGTCTCCGAACTCCTGTCCGACCTGGGCAACATCCAGGTAGCGGTGCCCGTCCTCGTGGCGAGCCTGGTGTACGTCGCCCTGCGGTCCCGGCGCAGTGGTACAGACCGTTGGTGGCTGCCGGCCGGCTGCGCCCTGCTGCTCATGGCCCTGGTCCCGGTCCTGGTCGTCCCCCTCAAGGAGCTGACCGACCGCCCGGGCACCCCGGCCGTCCCGCCGGCCACCGGCTACTTCCCGTCCGGCCACACCGCGACCGCCGCCATCGCCTACGGCGCCGCCACCCTGCTCCTCCTCCCCTGGCTCCGCTCCACGTTCGCCCGCCGTCTCTGCGTGACGGTCTGCGCCGCCCTCGTGCTCGGGGTCTCCTACGGTCTGGTCCGGCGCGGCTACCACTGGCCGCTGGACGTCGTGGCCAGTTGGTGCCTCGCGGCGGTCCTGCTGACCGGCTACATCCTGTTCGTCAGCCGAAGCAGCCGTCGAAGGTCCGCTGGAACTCCCAGTTCGAGTACCGGTCCCAGTTGATCGACCACGTCATCAGGCCCCGCAGCGCGGGCCAGGTGCCGTGGGTGGTGTACGAGCCGCAGTTCACCTTCTTCGTCAGGCAGTCGAGGGTCTTCACGACCTCGGCCGGAGGGACGTGACCGTTGCCCGCGTTCGTGGACGCCGGCATGCCGACGGCGATCTGGTCGGGGCGCAGCGGCGGGAAGACGGTGTTCGCGTCGCCCGCGACCGGGAAGCCGCTGAGCCGCTGAGCCGGTGAGCCGGTGAGCCGGTGAGCCGGTGAGCAGCATGTCGGTCATCGCGATGTGGAAGCCGGCGCCGCCCATGGAGTGGTACTGGTTGTCGAGGCCCATGACCGGGCCGAGTTGTAGTCCTGGACGTACAGCAGGGTCAGGTCGTCGCGCAGGGCGTGGATGACCGGGAGATACCGCCCGCCCTCGGGTCCTGGCCGCCCCACTTGCCGGTGCCGTAGTACTGGTAGCCGAGCTGGACGAAGAAGGTCTCCGGGGCCGTCGTCAGCACGAAGTCGTCGCCGTACCTGGCCTTCAGGGTCTTCAGGGCCGAGATCAGGTTCACGATCACCGGAGTCCTGGGGTTCTTGAAGTCCGTGTCATCGGCGTTCAGGGAGAGCGAGTGGCCCTCGAAGTCGATGTCCAGGCCGTCGAGGCCGTACTCGTCGATGATCTTCGAGACCGAGCTGACGAAGGTGTCCCGCGCGGCGGTCGTCATGAGCTGCACCTGGCCGTTCTGGCCGCCGATGGAGATCAGCACCTTCTTGCCCGCCGCCTGCTTGGCCCTGATCGCGGCCCTGAAGTCGGCGTCGCTCTCGACGTCCGGGCACTCGGCGACCGGGCAGCGGGTGAAGCGGATGTCGCCGGAGGTGACCGAGGTCGGCTCGCCGAAGGCCAGGTCGATGACGTCCCAGCTGTCGGGGACGTCGGCGAGCCGGGTGCAGCCGGAGCCGTTGGCGAAGCCGGCGTGGAGTTAGCCGACGAGGGCGTGCGGCGGGAGGTCGGAGGAGCCGCCTCCGCCCGCGGTGGTGGTCGCGATGACCGTGGCGGACCTCGCGGACTCGCCGGCGTCGTTCACGGCGGTGACCTGGAAGGCGTACGCCGTCTGCGGTGACAGTCCCGTCACCGTCGCCGAAGTACCGCTCACCGTCCGGACCTTGACCCCCTCGCGATAGACGGCGTATCCGGAGGCACCCGTCGCCGCGGTCCAGGACAGCGCGACGCTGGAGGAGGTGATGGTGCCGGTCCTCAGGCCGGTGGGCGGGGCGGGCGGCCGGCCGGGGTCGACGGACGGGCCGACCAGGGAGATGTCGTCGGCGTGGTAGGCGCCGGTGCCGTACCAGCCGTGGGTGTGGACCGTGACCTTGGTGGTGGACGGGCCGGTGCGGAAGGTGGTGCTGAGCTGCTGCCAGGCCGGGGCGGACCGGGTCCAGGCCGAGACGTCGGTGGTGCCGGTGCCGCTCGCGCCGAGGTAGACGTAGGAGCCCCGGACATATCCGGACAGCGCGTACGAGGAGTCCGGTTTCACGGTCACCGTCTGCGCGCACCGGGCGTTGTCGCTGCCGGCCGGCGTCGCCTGCAGCGCCGAACTGCCGCTGCGCACCGGTGAGGTGACGGTGGTGCCCGCCGTACAGGTCCAGCCGTCCAGGCCGGACTCGAAGCCTCCGTTCCTCGCCAGATCCGCGTCGGCCGCACGGGCGGCCGACGAGAGCGCGGTGATGCCGGACACGGCCGGCAGGACGGCCGTGAGCATGGCGACAATGGGTCTGGAGCGGTCCACAAGCGCCTCCGGGCATGGGGGAATTGGAGGGGTGGAACGCGGCTCAACTTGGTCCAGACCAATCAGCTTGTCAAGACTTGTCGCCGGGTGCCGTGACCTCCCTCAAGGGAGCGAGGCTGTATCGAAGTGCGGCTCCGCCGCGGGGCGCGACCAGCCACGACGCCGCCGCAGCCGACCGACAACCCGTCGCGGCACCCGGCTCAGTCGTCATCGGCCAAGCCGGCGGCAGCCTCGTGCATGGCCAGTTCGAGCAGCGCGGGATCGGTGAGGGTGCCGGAGCCGTCCGGCGGGACCAGCCAGCGGACGCCGCCGGTGGCCCGGCCGGGGTAGGGCACCACGATCCAGGTACCGGGCCCCGCCGTGCGGATGCCGGTGCCGAGCCAGCGGGCCGCGGTGCCCGGCGGTACGAGGAAGCCCATACGTGCGTCGCCGAAGTCGACGAGCACCGGGCCGGGTTGGTCGAGGATACGGGTCAGTACATCGAGCGTCGGATAGCCGAGCTCGGCCGGCAGGATGAGCACGTCCCAGGCCTTCCCGGCGGGCAGCAGCGCCACCCCGAGCGGGTTGCGCTCCCATTCCCAGCGGCACGCCTCCGGATCCGGTGCCACGGACGCGAGCCACTCGACCGCCGTCTTCGCCCCTGTCATGACGGGGACCTCCCTTTCCGTCGTGGACGCCTAGTGCGTCACGAGGGAGAGGGAGGTCCCCGCCGGGCATTACGCGGGTTTCCGCAACCTTTTGAAGTGAACGGGAGCGCGGCCGGAGCGCGTCAGCTGTCGAAGCCCAGACCCAGCCGGTCCATCGTCTTCAGCCACAGGTTGCGCCGCCCGCCGTGCGCGTCGGCCCGGGCCAGCGACCACTTGGTCAGCGCGATGCCGGTCCAGGCGAACGGCTCGGGTGGGAAGGGGAGCGGCTTGCGCCGGACCATTTCCAGTTCGGTCCGCTCGGTGGGCTCCCCCGCCAGCAGGTCCAGCATCACATCGGCACCGAAGCGGGTGGCCCCTACGCCCAGCCCCGTGTAGCCCGCCGCGTAGGCCACCTTGCCCTGGTGGGCGGTGCCGAAGAACGCCGAGAAGCGCGAACAGGTGTCGATCGCGCCGCCCCAGGCGTGGGTGAAGCGAAGGCCCTCCAGCTGCGGGAAGCAGGTGAAGAAGTGGTCGGCAAGCTTGGCGTAGGTCTCCGGGCGGTCGTCGTACTCGGCGCGCACCCGGCCGCCGTACGGATAGATGGCGTCGTAACCGCCCCACAGGATCCGGTTGTCGGCGGAGAGCCGGAAGTAGTGGAACTGGTTGGCGCTGTCCCCGAGGCCCTGGCGGTTCTGCCAGCCGATCTCCTTGAGCTGGTCGTCGGTGAGCGGCTCGGTCATCAGGGCGTAGTCGTAGACCGGGACGGTGAAGGCCCGCACCCGCTTGACCAGGTTCGGGAAGATGTTGGTGCCGAGGGCGACCTGACGGGCGCGGACCGTTCCGTACGGGGTGCGTACGGCCATGCCGGCGCCGTACGGCTTCAGGTCCAGCGCGGGTGTGTGCTCGTAGACCCGCACCCCGAGCCGGACGCAGGCCGCCTTCAGGCCCCAGACCAGCTTGGCCGGGTTGAGCATGGCGACGCCCCGGCGGTCGTGGAGGCCGGCCTGGAATGTCGGTGAGTCGACTTGTTCCCGTACGGCGTCGGCGTCCAGGAACTCGACGCCCTCGGCGAGTCCACGGCGCTCGATCTCCTCGTACCAGTCGCGCAGTTCCCAGGCCTGGTAGGGCTCGGTGGCGACGTCGATCTCGCCGGTGCGTTCGAAGTCGCAGTCGATGCCGTGCCGGGCGACCGCCGCCTCGATCTCGTCGAGGTTGCGGGCACCCAGCTCCTGAAGCTTGTGGATCTCGTCCGGCCAGCGGGTGAGCCCGTTGGGCAGACCGTGGGTGAGGGAGGCGGCGCAGAAGCCGCCGTTACGGCCCGAGGCGGCCCAGCCCACCTCGCGGCCCTCCAGCAGGACGACATCCCGCCCGGGGTCGCGCTCCTTGGCCAGGAGCGCGGTCCACAGTCCGCTGTATCCGCCGCCGACGACCAGCAGATCGCAGGTCTCGGCGCCGGTGAGGGCGGGCTCGGGATGGGGCTTGCCGGGGTCGTCCAGCCAGTACGGGACCGGCTGGGCTTCAGAAAGTGCCTTTGTCCAACGGCTCATGGCGCTTGGGGCCATGATTTCAACTCCCTACGACTGCGCTTATGCCTTTTGCTTGTTGCGGCGGTTGCTGATGACCATCGAGGCCAGGACGAACAGTACGGCGATGATGAACATGGCCGTGCCGATGACATTGATCTGAACGGGCGTTCCGCGCTGTGCCGAGCCCCAGACGAACATGGGGAAGGTGACCGTCGAACCCGCGTTGAAATTGGTGATGATGAAATCGTCGAAGGAGAGCGCGAAGGCGAGCAGCGCGCCCGCGGCGATTCCGGGTGCCGCGATCGGCAGGGTGACCCGGAGGAAGGTCTGCAGCGGGCCGGCGTAGAGGTCCTGCGCGGCCTGCTCCAGCCTCGGGTCCATCGACATGACGCGCGCCTTGACGGCCGTCACGACGAAGCTGAGGCAGAACATGATGTGGGCGATGAGGATCGTCCAGAAGCCCAGTTGCACGCCCATGTTGAGGAACAGGGTGAGCAGCGAGGCGGCCATGACGACCTCGGGCATCGCCATCGGCATGAAGATCAGCGAGTTCACCGCGCCGCGCGCCCGGAACCGGTAGCGGACCAGGGCGAAGGCGATCATCGCGCCGAGGACCGTGGCGCCCAGCGTCGCCCAGAAGGCGATCTGGAGGCTGAGGGCGAGCGAGGAGCACAGCCCCGACACCCCGCACGGGTCGGTCCAGGCGTCGGTGGAGAACTTCTGCCACTCGTAATTGAAGCGGCCCTTCGGGTCGTTGAAGGAGAACACCGTCACGACGACGTTGGGCAGCAGCAGATATCCGAGGGTGACAAGCCCCGCGATGACGACGAGATTGCGCTTGAGCCAGTTGACGAAGGCCATTTAAACCAGGTCCTCCGTCCCCGACCTGCGGATGTAGAGCGTGACCATGATGAGGATCGCGAACATCAGGATGAAGGAGAGCGCCGCGGCCGTCGGATAGTCGAGAATCCTGAGGAACTGCGACTGGATGACATTGCCGACCATGCGGGTGTCGGTGGAGCCGAGCAGATCGGCGTTGACGTAGTCACCGGCGGCCGGGATGAAGGTGAGCAGGGTGCCGGAGACGACACCCGGCATCGACAGCGGGAAGGTGACCTTCCGGAAGGTCGTGATCGGCTTGGCGTACAGATCGTTCGCCGCCTCGTGCAGCCGGCCGTCGATGCGCTCCAGCGAGGTGTAGAGCGGAAGGATCATGAACGGCAGGAAGTTGTACGTCAGACCGCAGACGACCGCCAGCGGGGTGGCCAGCACCCGGTCCCCCGCCGTCATGCCGAGCCAGCTGGTGACGTCCAGGACGTGCAGCGAGTTGAGCGCGCCGACGACCGGGCCGCCGTCCGCGAGGATCGTCTTCCAGGCGAGGGTGCGGATCAGGAAGCTGGTGAAGAAGGGCGCGATCACCAGGATCATGATCAGGTTCCGCCAGCGGCCGGCCCGGAAGGCGATGAGATACGCCAGCGGATAGCCCAGCAGCAGACACAGGATCGTCGCGGAACCGGCGTACAGCACCGACCGCAGGAACTGCGGGTAGTACTCGGTGAGCGCGTCCCAGTAGGTGGCGAAGTGCCAGGTGACCTCGTAGCCCTGCTCCAGCGAACCGGTCTGCACCGAGGTGGAGGCCTGGTAGACCATCGGCAGCGCGAAGAACACCAGCAGCCAGGCGAGTCCGGGCAGCAGCAGGAGGTACGGCGTCCAGCGGCCCCTCTTGCGCGGGGGCTTCTTCTCGGGGGCGGGCGCCAGGGGCGGCGCCTCGGTGACCGTCGCCATCAGACCGCCTCTTCCTCGGTGCCCGCGGAGCCCACTGTCCCGGCAAGCAGGGACTGGGCGGCGTCCATGCCGAAGGTGTGCGCCGGGGACCAGTGCAGGACCACGTCGGCGCCGGGGACCAGACGGGCGTCGCGGTCGACGTTCTGGACGTAGACCGAGAGCTCGGGGCAGACCGGGCTGTCGATGACGTACTGCGTGGAGACGCCGATGAAGGACGCGTCGGCGATCTTTCCGGTGACGCGGTTGCGGCCGTCCGGGATCTCCCCCGCGTCGTCGGCGTGCGTGAGGGAGATCTTCTCGGGCCGCACGCCGACCAGCACCTTGCCGCCGGTCGTGGTGGGCGCGGAACAGCGTGCCTCGGGCAGGACGAGCTTGCCGCCGCCCGCCTTGAGGACGATGTCCTCGCCGCTCTTCGCGTCGACCTCCGCCTCGATGAGGTTGGAGGTGCCGAGGAAGTTGGCGACGAAGGTGGTCTTCGGGTTCTCGTACAGATCGGCGGGGGCGCCGAGCTGCTCGACCCGGCCCGCGTTCATCACGGCGACCGTGTCGGCCATGGTCATGGCCTCCTCCTGGTCGTGCGTGACATGCACGAAGGTGATGCCGACCTCGGTCTGGATGCGCTTGAGCTCCAGCTGCATCTGGCGGCGCAGCTTGAGGTCGAGGGCGCCGAGCGGCTCGTCGAGGAGGAGCACCTTGGGGTGGTTGATCAGCGCGCGGGCGAGGGCGACGCGCTGCTGCTGGCCGCCGGAGAGCTGATGCGGTTTCTTGCGCGCCTGCTCGCCGAGCTGCACGAGCTCCAGCATGTCCTCGACCTGCTTCTTCACGCTCTTGATGCCGCGTCGGCGCAGGCCGAAGGCGACGTTCTCGAAGATGTCGAGGTGCGGGAAGAGGGCGTAGGACTGGAAGACCGTGTTCACCGGCCGCTTGTAGGGCGGCAGCCGGGTCACGTCCTGGTCACCGAGGAAGACGGTGCCGGAGGTCGGCTCCTCAAGTCCCGCGATCATGCGCAGGGTTGTGGTCTTGCCGCAGCCGGAGGCGCCGAGCAGGGCGAAGAAGGAGCCCTGGGGAACGGTCAGGTCCAGCGGGTGTACGGCGGTGAAGGAACCGTACGTCTTGCTGATGCCCGTGAGGCGGACGTCGCCGGTGTTGTCGTTCTTGGTGGTCACGTCGATCACGCCCCAGTCAGCTTCGCGAACTTCGTTTCGAATTCGGTCTCTTCCTTCGAGCTCAGCGAGCGGAAGGCGCGGGACTTCGCGGCCATGGCCTTGTCGGGGATGATCAGCGGGTTGTTCGCCGCATCCTCGTCGATCTTCGCCAGCTCCTCCTTGACCCCGTCGACGGGACAGACGTAGTTGATGTACGCGGCGAGTGCGGCGGCCGCCTTCGGCTCGTAGTAGTAGTCGATGAGCCGTTCGGCGTTGGTCTTGTGCCGGGCCTTGTTGGGGACCAGCAGGTTGTCGGTCGACGTCATGTAGCCGCTGTCCGGGATGATGAAGTCGATGTCCGGGCTGTCCGCCTTGAGCTGGACGACGTCTCCGGCCCAGGCGATACAGGCGGCGAAGTCTCCGCTGGACAGGTCGGAGGTGTAGTCGTTGCCGGTGAAGCGGCGGATCTGGCCCTTGTCGACGGCCTTCTGGATACGGGCGATCGCCGCGTCGTAGTCGTCGGCGGTGAAGTTCCCCGGGTCCTTGCCCATGTCGAGCAGCGTCATGCCGATGCTGTCGCGCATCTCGGACAGGAAACCGACCCGGCCCTTGAGCTTGGGGTTGTCGAGCAGATCGGAGAGGGTCTTCACCTCGACGCCGTCCAGCGCCTTCTTGTTGTAGGCGATGACCGTCGAAATGCCCTGCCATACATACGAGTAGGCGCGCCCCGGGTCCCAGTCCGGGGAACGGAACTGGGAGGACAGGTTGGCGTAGGCGTGCGGCAGGTTGGAGGGGTCCAGTTTCTGGACCCACCCGAGGCGGATCAGCCGGGCCGCGAGCCAGTCGGTGACGCAGATGAGGTCGCGGCCGGTGTCCTGGCCGGCCGCCAGCTGCGGCTTGATCTTCCCGAAGAACTCGACGTTGTCGTTGATGTCCTCGGTGTACTTGACCTTGATGCCGGTCCGCTCGGTGAACCGGTCGAGCGTCGGGTGGCGCTTCCCGCTCTCGTCCACGTCCATGTACTCGGTCCAGTTGGAGAAGTGGACGGTCTTCTCCTTGGCCGAGCGGTCGTCCGAGGAGACTCCGCCCTCGGTCTTGCCGGCGGCCGGGATGCCGCAGGCGCTCAGCGTTCCCAGACCGCCGACCGCGAGCGCGCCGCCGGCGGAGGCGCGCAGCAGGGAACGGCGGCTGAGTGATGCCCTGCCGTTGCGGAAGCTGCGCCGCATGGCGGCCACTTGGGCCGGGGACAGGCGGTCTGGCTCGAACTGCTCCATGCGCTTGGTGCCCTTTCGGGAGGGTGGGCGGCCGCGGATCAGGCGGCCTGGCTGCTATCGGTCCCCGAAGATCGTGCGGTGCCAGTCCTTCCTGACGACCGCCGTGTTGTCGAACATGACGTGCTTGAGCTGCGTGTACTCCTCGAAGGAGTAGGCTGACATGTCCTTGCCGAAGCCGGACGCCTTGTAGCCGCCGTGCGGCATCTCGCTGATGATCGGGATGTGGTCGTTCACCCACACACAGCCCGCCTGGATCTCGCGGGTGGCACGGTTGGCCCGGTAGACGTCCCGGCTCCAGGCGGAGGCGGCGAGTCCGTACGGGGTGTCGTTGGCGAGCGCGATCCCCTCGTCGTCGGTGTCGAAGGGCAGCACGACCAGAACCGGGCCGAAGATCTCGGACTGGACGATCTCGCTGTCCTGGCCGGCGTCCGCGACGAGGGTGGGCCGGTAGTAGGCGCCCTTCTTCAGCTCCCCCTGCGGGGCCTCGCCGCCGGTCACCACGCGCGCGTAGGCGCGCGCCCGGTCCACGAACCCGGCGACCCGGTCGCGCTGGACGTGGGAGATGAGCGGGCCGAGGTCGGTGCCGGGGGCGAAGGGGTCGCCGAGCCGGACGCTCTCCATGAGGGCGGCGGTCCGCTCGACGAACGCCTCGTACAGCGGCCGCTGGACGTACGCGCGCGTGGCGGCGGTGCAGTCCTGGCCGGTGTTGATCAGGGCGCCCGCGACCGCGCCGTTGGCCGCGGCCTCCACGTCGGCGTCGTCGACGACGAAGGGCGCCTTGCCGCCGAGCTCCAGGTGGATCCGCTTGACGGTGGCGGTGGCGATCTCGGCGACCCGCTTGCCGACGGCGGTGGACCCGGTGAAGGAGGTCATGGCGACGTCCGGGTGCCCGACGAGATGCTCACCCGCCTCCTTGCCCGTCCCGGTGACGATGTTGACGACACCGTCGGGGATGCCCGCCTCGGTGCAGGCCTCGGCGAACAGCAGCGAGGTCAGCGGGGTCAGCTCGGCGGGCTTGAGCACGATGGTGTTGCCCGCGGCGATCGCCGGGAGGATCTTCCAGGCGGCCATCTGGAGGGGGTAGTTCCAGGGGGCGATGGAGCCGACGACGCCGATGGGCTCACGGCGTACGTAAGAGGTGTGGTCGCCGGAGTACTCACCGGCGGACTGCCCCTGAAGATGCCGGGCGGCACCGGCGAAGAACGAAGCGTTGTCGATCGTCCCCGGCACATCGAACTCGCGGGTCAGCTTCAGCGGCTTGCCGCACTGGAGGGACTCGGCGCGGGCGAACTCCTCGGCGCGGTCGGCGAGGACTGCGGCCAGCTTGTGCAGCGCGTCGGAACGCTCGCCGGGGGTGGCGGCGGACCAGCCGGGGAAGGCCTCTCGGGCCGCGGCGACGGCGGCGTCGACGTCGCTTGTGCCCGCCAGTTCGTAGGTGAGGACCTCCTCGCCGGTGGCCGGGTCGACGACGCTGTGGGTACGGCCCGAGGTGCCCTTGACCGTACGGCCGCCGATGTACTGCGCGCCGGCCGCGAAGCGCTCGTGTGCGGGGAATCGTTCCGGGGTGGCGTTGCCCGGGTTGTGCATGTCGCTCTCCTCCGCCTTCGCCTCGCTGTCCACGGGGGCGGGTGGCGTAGCTCCAGCTCGATTTGAGTGCCGATCCTGACAGAGCAAGTGGACTCCAACAAGTGATTCCGTTGTTGCCTTTTGGTTACGCGACGGAATCTGTCGACCAGGTGTCGAGTGAAGGGGAAAAAGCCAGGACGGAGTGTCAGTGGTGCGTGCCAGACTCGCGTGCATGGGAAAGATCGATTCTCGGGATGTCCTGGTCAGGGAGGTCCGCGCGGGGGCGGGTATCAAGTATCTGCACTTCTGGGGACATCGGCAGAGGCCCGACGGCCGGATCGGCGCGAGCTGTCTGAGCCAGTGGTGGCCGTCGCCGTTCACGGTGGACGGGGTGGCGTATGCGACGGCCGAGCACTGGATGATGGCCGGAAAGGCCCGCCTGTTCGGCGACGCGGAGGCCGAGCGACGGGTTCTGGCCGCCGAGCATCCCGTTCAGGCGAAGAACGCCGGGCGGCTGGTGCGGGGGTTCGACGAGGAGATATGGGGGCGCGAGCGGTTCGGCATCGTGGTCGAGGGCAGCGTGCACAAGTTCGGGTCGGACGAGGCGCTGCGGGGGTTTTTGCTGGGGACGGGGGAGCGGGTGCTGGTGGAGGCGAGTCCGGTGGATCGGGTGTGGGGGATCGGGCTCGCGGCGAATGACGAGGCGGCGGGGGATCCGGAGCGGTGGCGGGGGCCGAATCTGTTGGGGTTCGCGTTGATGGAGGCGCGGGAGCGGTTGCGGGGGTAGGGGGTTGTCGCCCCCGCCGCCCCTGCCCGTCCCTCCCCCGGAGGGGGGACCCCCAGCAGGGGCTGCCGCCCCTTCGACCCGGCCCCGAGGCCCCCGGGCCCCGACCCCGAAGCCACGGTATGCCGAAGCCCCTCCGCGCCCGCCGAGGCGGCGCCCGGGGACGGCGGTGCCCCAGGGCTCCGCTCCGCCCCGGACCCGGCGGCGTCCGGCCCGCCGCCCTTCGTCAGCCCGACCTTCCCCGCGGCCCCGGACTCCCCCGGCGCAGCCGGCGTCGGCGTGTCGTCGGACCTGCGCGGGACCCCCTCTGTCTGCGTCCCGTCATGCTACGGCGCCGCCCACCACCGCGCGGCCCCGGCCTACGATGATCCGGAGTCATCGATCAGCCGATCACCGCGTCCCGCCGCACCCCGGCCGAGGACGCCGTTCCCGGGGAGGAACCTTGACCGACCACACCGCCGCCGGCCTCGTGGGCGCCACGCGCGACCTGCACGCCTTCATCGCCGGACTGCCCAAGGCCGAACTCCATGTGCACCACGTCGGCTCCGCCTCCCCCCGGATCGTCTCGGAGCTGGCCGCCCGCCACCCCGACTCCAAGGTGCCCACCGACCCCGAGGCCCTGGTCGACTACTTCACCTTCACGGACTTCGCCCACTTCATCGAGGTGTATCTGTCCGTCGTGGATCTCATCCGCACCCCGGAGGACGTACGTCTGCTGACGTACGAGATCGCCCGCGATCTGGCCCGGCAGCGGGTGCGGTACGCCGAGCTGACCATCACCCCCTTCTCCTCCACCCGCCGCGGCATCGACGAGCGCGGCTTCATGGACGCGATCGAGGACGCCCGCAAGGCTGCCGAGGCCGAGTTCGGGACCGTACTGCGCTGGTGCTTCGACATCCCCGGCGAGGCGGGTCTTGAGTCGGCCGAGGAGACCGTACGGCTCGCCACCGATGACCGGCTGCGCCCCGAGGGCCTGGTGTCGTTCGGGCTCGGCGGGCCCGAGATCGGCGTACCGCGGCCGCAGTTCAAGCCGTACTTCGACCGGGCCATCGCCGCGGGCCTGCACTCCGTGCCGCACGCCGGTGAGACCACGGGGCCCGAGACGGTCTGGGACGCCCTGACGCATCTGGGCGCCGAGCGCATCGGACACGGCACCAGTTCCGCGCAGGACCCGAAGCTGCTCACGCACCTCGCGGAGAACCGGATCCCCCTGGAGGTGTGCCCGACCTCCAACATCGCCACCCGCGCGGTGCGCACCCTCGACGAGCACCCGATCAAGGAGTTCGTCCGGGCCGGCGTCCTGGTCACGATCAACTCCGACGACCCGCCGATGTTCGGCACCGACCTCAACACCGAGTACGCGGTGGCCGCCCGTCTGCTGGAGCTCGACGAGCGCGGTCTGGCCGAGCTCGCGCACACCGGCGTCGAGGCGTCCTTCCTCGACGAGCCCGGCAAGGCCCGTATCAAGGCCGAGATCGACACCTACACCGCCGCCTGGCTCGCCCCATGAAGCACCTGAACCGGACGATCACCGCGGTCGCCCACCGCGGCGACCCCTATCTGTTCCGCGAGAACACCCTCGACTCGCTGCGTTCGGCGATCAGCAGGGGCGCCGACGCCGTGGAGATCGACGTACGGCTGACCCGCGACGGCGTGCCCGTCCTGCTGCACGACGCGTCGCTGAAGCGGCTGTGGGAGCTGGACCGCCCGCTGCTCGCGCTGTCGGCGGACGAGGTACGCGAGCACACGGTCGGCAAGGTTCCGACGCTGGCCGAGGCACTCGCCCGGACCGACGGCACCCGCGTCATGCTCGATCTGCCCGGCACCCCGGATGTGCGCACCGCGCGCCGGGTCGTGGACGTCGTACGGGAGGCGGGCGCGGCCGACCGCGTGTACTACTGCGCCGGTGCCCCCGCCATGCTCGCCGTGCGCGCCGCGGACCCGCGCGCCGAGATCGCGCTGACCTGGACGACGCTGGCGCCGCCGCGGCCCGCGCTGCTGGACGCGGTGCGGCCGCGCTGGCTCAACTACCGTTTCGGGCTTGTCGACCGGGCCCTCGCCGAGCGGGTCCACCGCGGGGGGCGCCTGCTGTCGGTCTGGACCCCCGACACCCGCCGGTCGATGCGCCGGCTGATCACCCTGGGCGTCGACTCGATCACCACGAACCGCATCGACGCGCTGCACACGCTCACACGCGCGAACGCCGCGCCACCGTCGCCGGATCGGCGGGGGTCGCGCGCGTGACGTACTGCGGGACGGGCGCGGTGTCGTCGCCGGTGTCACGGACCAGGCCGTAGCGGATCGCGCCCTGGTCGGGGCCGTAGTGGACGTCCTTGTCCACTGCGGCCCAGTCCGTCGGCATGACGGTCAGCCCGTAGGAGGCGCCGCGCTCGTTCACGTGGAGGGTGACGGTGCCGTCGATGTAGAAGTACTCGTTCTGCCACATCTGCTGGGTGCCGTCCGGCAGCACCGTGTAGCCGATGTCCGGGCCGCCCATGCCGGTGACGTACCCGCGATCGGAGCCGTCCCCGGTGACGTCGTCCATACGGCGCCCGCCACCGGACGCGACATGGAACAGCTTGCCCTTCAGACCGGTCCAGGTCGGCATCGTCAGACCGCCGGGCCGGTCGTGCGGGGCGATCTGCCAGCGCACCAGCACATAACCCCGCCCGCTGAGCGTCACGCTCTCGCCCCGGTGCTGCATGACGGCCTTCGGGCCCCAGGTGCTGGTGAGCCCGGCCTCGGTACGGCGGGGCAGGGCGCCGGGGTCCGCGTCGGGGTCCGGCGCCTTGTCGACGGTGTCGACGACCGTGCCGTAGAGCTGGACCTTCCGCTGAGTCACCGACGGGGTGGGGGAAGGACTCGCCGAGAACTTCGGCGACGGCGAGGGGCTGGTCACGGTGGGTGCGGAGGCACGCGGCGGCGGTTCGTCGGACGGGACGGTGACGACGTAGGCGCCGCCCGCGACGATGGTCGCTCCGGCGGTCACCGCGACCACGGGCTGGGTCAGCGCGCCCAGCACCTTGGCGGACCAGCCGGCGGAGGCCGCCGCGGCGGCCGTCTTGCCGCCGAAGGCCAGGGAGAGCGTGAAGCCGACCGGGAGGGGGACGAGGGCGAGGCCGACGAGAAGCCGTTCGGCCGGTACGACGGTCTCGCGGGCGTCGCCGCAGTAGCCGCAGCCCCTGATGTGCCGGGCCAGCCGCTTGCGCCAGACCGAGTCGGGGCGGCCGTTCCAGCGGGAGGTGAGGTCGCGCAGTTCCGGGCAGGCGCCGTCGAGGGCCCGCACGATGCCGCGCGCGGTCTCCAGCCGTTCCTTCACCCGCTGCACCCGCACCGCCGCGTGCTGCCGGCTGATCCCGGCCGCTGCCGCCAGCTCGCGCCGGCTCAGCTCGCCCGCGACCTCCAGCCACCACAGCGACAGCAACTGCCGGTCCTCGTCGTCGAGCCACGGCACGGCCTCGGCGACCTCGCGCCGCTGGCCCTCAAGTCCCAGGCGCAGCACGGTGAGTTCGGCGAAGTCCTGCTGAGCCGCCGCCTCGTCGAGCGGCGCGGACTGTCTGCGGCGCGCCCGGTCCCGGATCTGTCGCATGGCGATGGCGATGAGCCAGGACCGGAAGCTGTCCGGATCCCGCAGCGACCCGAGGTTGCCGACGGCCCGCAGCATGGTCTCCTGAACGACGTCGTCGACATCGGCATGTCCGTCGAGCGCCCGTCCGACGACGTTGTAGACGAGCGGAAGCCATCCCGCCACCAGCTCGTCCAGGGCACGCCGGTCCCCCGCCTGCGCGGCTGCGATGGTGGAGCGCCACTGCCTGCCGGCTGCCTCGTCCACGGACGTCCTCTCTGGTGTCGTTCCCTCTTCGTACGCGCTCTGTCAGGGACCGGCCATGAGGGAGATCACAGGGAGGGAGACGGAGTGGGGGCGCCCTCGATAACACTTTTCCCGGTCAGCGCCTCCAGCCGCTTGATCTTCTGCCGTACGAGGTAGAGCGGGATCACCCCGAACACCCCGAACGCCATGTCGATCACGCTCCACCAGAAGGGAATCCCGCGGATCGGTCCGCAGATCAGGGCGAGCGGGATGATGCCGGCGCAGGCGATCATCCCGAACTCGACGACCCAGATGTTGCGGACCGGGTCCCGGTAGGGCCCGTAGAAGGCGACGGCGATGACGAGATGGGCGAAGGCCAGCCAGTCCGTGCCGTAGAGCAGGAAGGGGTAGTCGGCGTCGGCGGTGTCGAGGCCGAGCCGGACGCGCTCGATCCAGTCCATGAGCGCGGGCAGGTGGTCCCCCACCGACAGCGACCTCAACACGTCCTCGGTCCAGCGCAGTTCGTGGACGAGCGGGAAGGCGGTGGCACCGCTCAGCACGAGACATACGACGAAGAACACCAGCCGGCCGCGAATGCCCTTCAACAGGGCGGCTCTGTCGCTCATGGCAGCAGCGCACGCCGTTGTTGAACGCGTTCAAAAGCGTGCCGGGGTGTGATCTACAACCCCAGGAGCGCGTTCCACCGCCTGGCGAAGTCCACCCGTTCCTCCGCCGTGATGTCCCGGGCCACGGCGAGGCGCTCACGCATGGCCGAGTCCGGGAAGATCAGGGGGTCTTCGGCAAGGGCCGCGGTCTCCTTGTCCTTCGCGGAGGCCAGGACGTCCTGCGCGGCGGGGACCGGGCAGACGTAGTTCACCCAGGCGGCCAGGTCCGCGGCGACCTCGGGCTCGTAGTAGTAGTCGATCAGGCGCTCGGCGTTCGTCTTGTGGCGGGCGAGGTTGGGGATCATCAGGGACTCCGACCAGAGTTCGGCGCCCTCCTCGGGGACGACGAACTCGATGTCCGGGTCGTCCGCCTGGAGTTGGATGACATCACCGGAGTACGCCTGACAGGCCAGGACATCGCCGCTGGAGAGGTCCTTGATGTAGTCGTTGCCGGTGAAGCGGCGGATATGGCCGCTGCCGACCCGCCGCTCGATCTGCTCGCAGACCGTGTGGAAGTCGTCCGCCGTCCACTTCGTGATGTTGACGCCGTTGCCCTGCATCAGCAGCGCGAAGGCCTCGTCGAGCCCGGACAGCAGCGTGACCCTGCCCTTCAGATCGCTCGCCCACAGATCGGAGACCTGCTGTATCTCCCGGCCCAACCGGCGGCGGTTGTACGCGATTCCGGTGATCCCCGACTGCCACGGCACGGTGAACTTGCGTCCGGGGTCGAAGGCGGGCGAGCGCAGCAGCGGATCCAGGTACCGCGTCACGTTCGGCTGACGGGCCCGGTCCATCTCCTGCACCCAGCCCAGTCGTACGAAACGGGCGCACATCCAGTCGCTGATGACGATGAGATCGCGGCCCGTCTGCTGATGGTTCATCAGGGAGGGGCTGATCTTCCCGAAGAACTCGTCGTTGTCGTTGATCTCCTCGACGTAGTCCACCGAGATGCCGGTGCGCTCCTCGAACGCGTCCAGCGTGGGCCGCTTCGTCTCGTCCGCGTCGTCGACGTCTATGTACAGCGGCCAGTTCGCCCAGGTCAGCCGCCGGTCCGTGGTGGACAGATCGGCGGCGGAGCGGTCACCGGGCTTGACGTAGGCAGCGGGCACCCCGCAGCCCGCGAGCGCGGCGGCGGCCGACGCGAGCAGCAGGGAACGGCGGGAGACACGGGAGGTGTACGAGGGGGGCAGCATCCCAGCAGGATGCCGCCCCCCTCACGAGCCGGACAATGGACGGCGCGTCGAGCGAAGCCGCGGGTATCGGACACGTTGTCAACGCATACCCCGGCCCTGTCGGGACTCTCAGCCGTCCAGCGACGTCATGACGTGCTTGATCCGCGTGTAGTCGTCGAACCCGTACCCGGACAGGTCCTTGCCGTACCCGGACTTCTTGAAGCCGCCGTGCGGCATCTCCGCGACCAGCGGAATGTGCGTGTTGATCCACACACAGCCGAAGTCCAGCGTCTTCGACATCCGCATCGCCCGCGCGTGGTCCTTGGTCCACACCGAGGACGCGAGGGCGTAGTCCACACCGTTCGCCCACTCGACGGCCTGCGCCTCGTCCGAGAACGACTGGACGGTGATGACCGGTCCGAAGACCTCGTTCTGGATGATCTCGTCGTCCTGCTTGAGTCCGGAGACGACGGTCGGGGCGTAGAAGTAGCCCTTGTCACCGACCCGCTGACCGCCGGCCTCGACCTTGGCGTGCGCGGGGAGGCGCTCGATGAAGCCGGAGACCTGCTTGAGCTGGTTCGGGTTGTTCAGCGGGCCGAAGAGCACGTCCTCGTCGTCCGGCTGGCCCGTCTTCGTCTCGGCGGCGGCCTTCGCGAGCGCGGCCACGAACTCGTCGTGGATGGACTCCTGGACGAGGACGCGCGTGGCGGCCGTACAGTCCTGGCCGGCGTTGAAGAAGCCCGCGACGGAGATGTCCTCGACGGCCTTCGCGATGTCCGTGTCCTCGAAGACGACGACCGGCGCCTTGCCGCCCAGCTCCAGGTGGACCCGCTTGAGGTCCTTGGCCGCGGACTCGGCGACCGACATGCCCGCACGGACCGAGCCGGTGATGGAGGCCATCGCCGGGACCGGGTGCTCGACCATGAGCCGGCCGGTGTCACGGTCGCCGGTGATGACGTTGAAGACGCCCTTGGGCAGGATCGAGCCGATGATGTCGGCCATCAGGACGGTGGACGCCGGGGTGGTGTCCGACGGCTTCAGGACGACCGTGTTGCCCGCGGCGATGGCCGGGGCGAACTTCCATACGGCCATCATCATCGGGTAGTTCCACGGCGCGACCTGCGCGCAGACGCCGACCGGCTCACGGCGGATGATGGAGGTCATCCCCTCCATGTACTCACCGGCCGAGCGCCCCTCCAGCATCCGGGCCGCACCGGCGAAGAACCGGATCTGGTCCACCATCGGCGGGATCTCCTCGGACCGGGTCAGCCCGATCGGCTTGCCGGTGTTCTCCACCTCGGCCGCGATGAGCTCCTCGGCGCGCTCCTCGAACGCGTCCGCGATCTTCAGGAGGGCCTTCTGGCGCTCGGCGGGGGTGGTGTCGCGCCAGGCGGGGAAGGCGCGGGCGGCGGCCTCCATGGCGGCGTCGACATCCGCCTGCCCGGACAGCGGCGCGGTCGCGTACGCCTCGCCCGTCACGGGGTTGACCACCTCGGTGGTCCGTCCGTCGGCGGCGTCGCGGAACTCACCGTCGATGTAATTGCGCAGACGACGCAGCTCGGTGCTCACTGCCGGCCTCCTGTCAGGTTCAACTGTCCGATTGCTGAGACACCCACCCTAATCGGCAAGCCCACGTTTTCAACACCCCTGATCCCGCTCGACTGCGAAATCCGCAGGACTCACACACGTAAACAACGAATTTCATCGCCGTGCCCTTGCGAAACTGTCGAGACCTCGTGCACAGTGAGCGCGTGGCCAGTCGAAGCGCAGACCCCAGGGACTCCCGCGAGTCCCCCCGCGAATCCAGGAACGGCAGCACGCCGCACCTGGACGCCGTCTCCCTCGCCATCATCGAACAGCTCCAGCAGGACGGCCGCCGGCCGTACGCCGCCATAGGCAAGGCCGTGGGCCTGTCCGAAGCGGCCGTGCGCCAGCGCGTCCAGAAGCTGCTCGACCAGGGCGTGATGCAGATCGTCGCCGTCACGGACCCGCTCACCGTGGGCTTCCGGCGCCAGGCGATGGTCGGCATCCATGTGGAGGGGGACGTGGAGTCCGTCGCCGACGCGCTCACCGCGATGCCCGAGTGCGAGTACGTGGTGATGACGGCAGGCTCCTTCGACCTGATGGTGGAGATCGTCTGCGAGGACGACGACCACCTGCTGGAAGTCATCAACCGCCGCATCCGAGCCATCCCCGGAGTGCGCTCCACCGAGAGCTTCGTCTATCTGAAGCTCAAGAAGCAGACCTACATGTGGGGAACCCGATAGCCGTGAGGACCCGATAACCGTGAGCACCAAGGACCTCAGCCAGACCGCGTACGACCACCTGTGGATGCACTTCACCCGCATGTCCTCGTACGAGAACTCCCCCGTCCCCACCATCGTCCGGGGCGAGGGCACCTACATCTACGACGACAAGGGCAAGCGCTACCTCGACGGTCTCGCGGGCCTGTTCGTGGTGCAGGCCGGCCACGGCCGCACCGAGCTCGCCGAGACCGCCTCCAAGCAGGCGCAGGAGCTGGCCTTCTTCCCGGTCTGGTCCTACGCCCACCCCAAGGCCGTCGAGCTGGCCGAGCGCCTCGCCCACGAGGCCCCTGGCGACCTGAACAAGGTCTTCTTCACCACCGGCGGCGGCGAGGCGGTCGAGACCGCCTGGAAGCTCGCCAAGCAGTACTTCAAGCTCACCGGCAAGCCCACCAAGTACAAGGTCATCTCCCGCGCGGTCGCCTACCACGGCACCCCGCAGGGCGCCCTGTCCATCACCGGCCTGCCGGCCCTGAAGGCCCCCTTCGAGCCGCTGGTCCCGGGCGCGCACAAGGTCCCGAACACCAACATCTACCGCGCCCCGATCCACGGCGACGACCCCGAGGCCTACGGCCGCTGGGCCGCCGACCAGATCGAGCAGCAGATCCTCTTCGAGGGCCCGGACACGGTCGCGGCGGTCTTCCTGGAGCCCGTGCAGAACGCGGGCGGCTGCTTCCCGCCCCCGCCCGGCTACTTCCAGCGGGTCCGCGAGATCTGCGACCAGTACGACGTCCTGCTGGTCTCGGACGAGGTCATCTGCGCCTTCGGCCGGCTGGGCACGACCTTCGCCTGCGACAAGTTCGGCTACGTCCCGGACATGATCACCTGCGCCAAGGGCATGACCTCGGGCTACTCCCCGATCGGCGCCTGCATCATCTCCGACCGTCTGGCCGAGCCGTTCTACAAGGGCGACAACACCTTCCTGCACGGCTACACCTTCGGCGGCCACCCGGTCTCCGCGGCGGTCGGCCTCGCCAACCTCGACCTGTTCGAGCGCGAGGGCCTCAACCAGCACGTCCTCGACAACGAGGGCGCGTTCCGCTCCACGCTGGAGAAGCTGCACGACCTGCCGATCGTCGGCGACGTCCGCGGCAACGGCTTCTTCTACGGCATCGAGCTGGTCAAGGACAAGGCCACGAAGGAGTCCTTCAACGACGAGGAGACCGAGCGCGTCCTGTACGGCTTCCTCTCCAAGGCCCTCTTCGACAACGGCCTGTACTGCCGTGCCGACGACCGTGGTGACCCGGTCGTCCAGCTCGCCCCGCCGCTGATCTCCAACCAGGACACGTTCGACGAGATCGAGCAGATCCTGCGCGGGACGCTGACGGAGGCGTGGACGAAGCTGTAGCCCCCGGCGGTTCCGTGGCCCGGGTACACCCATGCGAGTGAGAAGGGTGCACCCGGGCCGCGTGCTGACCGGCGTCGCTGTCCCGGATCCTTAGCGTGCCTGGTAACCGATCGGCCCTGCTTTCGTTCCCCCGCACGGGGGACTGCAAGGCACAACGGACCAGAACGAGGTGTACGCCCATGGAGGCTCCGCCGGACAACGACGTGCTCTGGGCACGGTCCCTGCACTTCACGCACCTGGATGGCTCACCCGCGCTGAGTGGCGTCTCCCTCGGCGTGCGCGAGGGGGAGATCCTCGCGGTGTGCGGCCCGCGCGGCAGCGGCAAGACGACCCTGCTCACCTGCCTGGCGGGGCTGGCCCCGACGCGACGCGGTGAGGTGTGGTTCAACAGCGTGCCGGTGCACACCATGGGCTCCGTCGGCCGCGAGCGGCTGCGCCGCGACCGCTTCGGCTGGATCGACCCCGAGCCGGTGCTGGTCCCCGAGCTCAACGTCTGGGAGAACGCCGCCCTGCCCTTGATGCTGCGCGGCACCAGCCGCCGCCGGGCCAAGACGGCCGCGCTGGAGTGGCTGGAGCGCCTCGACATCGGGGACGGCGCCCGCAGGCGCCCGCGCGAACTGACCCAGGCGCAGCGTCAGCGGGTCTGCATCGCCCGCGCGCTGGCCCCGGCCCCGACCGTCCTGTTCGCCGACGAACCGACGGCCCCGCTGCACCGGGCCGACCGGGCGCATGTCCTGCGTACGCTGACGACAGCGGCCCGCTCGCACGGCATCACGGTGGTCCTGGCGACCCACGACGCGGAGACGGCGGCCCTGGCCGACCGCACGGTGTCCCTACTGGACGGCCGCCGCGTGAACACCGTGCACCTTCCCCCGATGGCCGAGTCGGAAGGCCGGGCCGCGTGCTCGCTCTCCGCCTGACCCGCCGCGCCCATCCCGCCGTACAGCTGCGCCGTCTGCTGGTGGCAACCGCCTCGGCGGGCACGGGCTTCCTCCTCCTGTGCGCCCTGGGCCACGCGTTGACCCACCCCGACTCCCCCGGCGGGTCCTTCCTCCGCCTCACCTGGTGCGCGGCACCGCTGGCGGCAACGGTCCACTTCGCGGTAGCGGTAGCCCGAACGGACCCGGGCACCCGCCCCCGCCCGGGTCTGGCGGCGATCGGCCTCGGCCCGGTCCGTCTGATGGCCGTCTCGGCAACGACCACAGCCCTGTCGACGCTGCTCGGCTCCATGCTGGCCCTGCTCTTCTTCCTCCACCTGCGAGGCGACCTGACGGGAATGCCGTTCGACGGAGCGGCAGCGGACTTCCTGGCGGCCTCGGAGCCCCTCCCCCTCCCCGCGGCCCTGACCCTGCTGTCCCTGGTACCGGCGGCGGCATCCCTGTCGGTGGCAGTGACGCTACGGCCCCGGGAGCCAAGGCCAACCCCCTCCGAGGGCCCCAGACGCTTCGGCCGCTTCGGGGCGTACGGCACGACGGGGGCACGGGAAACGTTCGGGGCGTACGGGAGATTCGGCGCCCGTCTACGGCATCCCGCGGGCAGCCGTGCCGCTGGGGCGGCTCCCGACCCGAAGGAGAGCGACACCCCGTCGGCGAGCGAATCCCACCCACCCGCACCGACCTCAGCAGACGCACCCACCACCCCCGCAGGCCTCCCCTGGGGCACGGCCGTCCTCGCCGCAGGCCTGGCCGTAGAGGCCTACGCCAGCACCGCCACCACCACCGCCCCCATGCCAGGCGGCCTCCCCACCGGCCCCGCCGCAGTCCTCATCGGCTGGGCCCTCACCGCGGTCGGCCTGGCCCTCGGTGGCCCCGGCCTCACCCACCTCTGCGGCCGCCTCCTCCAGTCCGCCCGCCCCGGCGCCCTCCGCCTCCTCGCGGGCCGAGTCCTCATGGAGGAAGCCACCCGCATCGGCCGCCCCCTCGGCGTGGTCTGCGCCGTAGCCTCCGCCGCGTACGCCATGGCCGTACTCCCCGGCCCCGCCGCGGACGGCCGCTCCCTCGGCCCCCTGACCACCCTCGGCGCCACAGTGGTCACCGGCTGCGCGATCGCCACCCTCCTCACCGCCGCCGTGGAAGCGAGGCAGGCGCGGGCCGACACCACGGCCGCCCTCCTCCGCCTCGGCGCCCCGCCCACGATGCTCCGCAGCGCGGCCGCCCTCCGCGCGAGCGCGCTCCTGGCCGTGTTCGGCCCGCTCACACTGATCGTCGCCGAGCTCGCGGCGCTGCCATTGGCCCGCTGAAAAATCCGCACGAAAAAAATCTTCGAACCGCGATGAGTTCCGCCCCACCCCCCGGTCTACCCCACCGAACAGACCAACCCCGATGGGAGAGACTCCAGATGTACCAGCAGATGATCTTCGTGAACCTGCCCGTCGCCGACCTCGACGCCTCCAAGAAGTTCTTCACGGAGCTGGGCTACTCGATCAACCCGCAGTTCAGCGACGAGAACGCGGCGAGTGTCGTGATCAGCGAGACCATCGTCGCGATGCTCCTCACCAAGCCCTTCTACGCGAGCTTCACCGACAAGGAGATCGCGGACGCGACGAAGACCAGCGAGGTGATGATCGCTCTGAGCGCCGAGTCCCGCGAGAAGGTCGACGAGCTGGTGGACAAGGCGATCGCCGCCGGCGGCACCGCTTCCGAGAAGGTCCAGGACATGGACTTCATGTACGGCCGCGCCTTCGACGACCTCGACGGCCACACCTGGGAGGTCGTCTGGATGGACCCCGCCGCGATCGAGGGCTGAACCGCCGCCGTGTCCAGTGCCGCGGCAGGCAACGTTTGCCCCTCAAGGAGCGGCGTCCGGTGCGTGCTCTCGGCGTGCCGGCCGGAAGCCCTCGTACTGGATGTACCTGGGCTTTCGGC
>NZ_JAVRBF010000759.1:0-275 GCF_032436805.1 Streptomyces sp. P17
TCGCCTCTTGTCCGTAGTCGCGCTCGAGATATTGCTGCAGGTCATGGAGTCACAACGTGAGGATCTTGTTGTGATCCTCGCAGGGTACGGCGACCGCATGGACAAGTTCTTTGCCAGCAATCCCGGCTTCCGGTCCCGCATCGCGCATCACATCGATGTCCCGGACTACTCCGAGGACGAGCTACTCGTGATCGCCGAGCTAATGCTGGACGGTATGAATTACAAATTCAGTGTGGATGCGCGCGCGGCATTCATTAGCTACATAGCGCTGCGCA
>NZ_JAVRBF010000760.1:0-275 GCF_032436805.1 Streptomyces sp. P17
TCGCCCTGATGCAGCGTGATGCCGGCGAGTAGAAAACAGCTCGGCATATCGCGAGACGGAGTTTTCTTGACCAGTCTCCCGCCGCTGTTGTTGTTTTCCCATGCGGCAAGCTTGCGCTTGAACCGTGCGGGTGGCCTCGGTGTGCCGTCTGAATAGCGAACGATCGAGCCGAGTGGAGCAGACACGTAGATGTGTTGTGCGGACATGATGTCCTCCTGTGGGGTTTGCGAACGAAAGCCGCCGACTCGGGGGAGCCGGCGGCGGGGATTGATCGG
>NZ_JAVRBF010000761.1:0-275 GCF_032436805.1 Streptomyces sp. P17
GGGTGACGGCGGCGACCTCGGGGGCGCGGACGCTGGGAGCGATCCATGTGCCCCGGTCGATGGCGATCTCCTCATCGCGGAGCCATGCCTCGGCGTCGGAGCGCAGGAGGTAGGTGGAGGGTGCTCGGTGACGCTGCCCGTCGGGGCCGATATAGCTGGCCTGGTAGCGGTCTGAGGGGAGTCTGCGGAGGGTGCCGAATGCTCGGCGAGTGCGTGCCATGCTGACCACACTAGTGCACGTTAGATGCACGCGGGGCGAGAGGATCGGATATTTG
>NZ_JAVRBF010000762.1:0-275 GCF_032436805.1 Streptomyces sp. P17
GCATCGGCGGGGCTCTCGGTGGACTCGGTGCTCGTTACGAGATGCGGCAGATTGCCAACTCGGATGAGGTCATGAAGATGAGGTCGGTTGCGAGTGACCCTTACGGGCACACTGCGATTCGAGTCTTCGAACCCGATATGGCTGCCGTTCAGGCTCTCGGCCCCCGGGTGGAGTTCAAGGAGTCCGTCAACTTCACGAATCTCATGCTGCAAGCTCGTCAGTCAGCTCCGGCGGATATGCCGGCGGCGAGGCGTGCTCTTATCGATCAGGAAGCT
>NZ_JAVRBF010000763.1:0-275 GCF_032436805.1 Streptomyces sp. P17
GGTCCGCTCATCGCGGCTGACCGGACCAGTCTGCCTAACTGAGTACTTCCCAGCTCGTAGGATCGGTTGGGCTGTTGCAAAACCAGTAGCAGCGATCATTTCCCGGAATCGAGCAGCCTAGCGATCACGGGGAAATAGGCATCGCCCATCCCGCCTTCGATCGCTTCCTCGAAGATCGAGCGAATGAGCGCAGCGCCACGCATATTGACGCCAGTCTGCTTGCCGAGCTCAAGCGCGTAGCCCAGATCCTTCATCGCGTATTCGGTCGAGAACGC
>NZ_JAVRBF010000764.1:0-275 GCF_032436805.1 Streptomyces sp. P17
CTGGTGGCGCTGGCGGTGGGGCCGCTGGACATCGTGGACGGCGGCTATGCGCCGCCAAACAGGTACCGGTCGAAGCCACTGCACATCCGGGGCGTGACGGCGCGCGGCAACGGCAGGCGCATCGGCTATGCGTTGTCGCTGACGCCGAAGATCGTGGCCGCGCTGGAGAACTATTTCGGCATCGGCTTCCCTTTCCAGAAGCTCGACGTGCTGGCGGTTCCGGACTTCGGGGCGGGCGCGATGGAGAATGCGGAACGTGATCGCGCCCGCATTCT
>NZ_JAVRBF010000765.1:0-275 GCF_032436805.1 Streptomyces sp. P17
CAACAGCAACTGCCGAACGCCCAGTGCCATCGCCAGGTCGATGAGGTTCATTGCTTCCTCCCGGCCCTGGCATCGCTGATGCGCTGCTGCAGTGCCTGCAGTTCGTTGCGGTCGATTTCGCGTTCGTCCACCAGGTGCTGTGCCAACACGTTCGGTGAGCCATCGAAGAACTGACGCAGCAGATGGTCGAGCGCTTGCCGGCGGGCCTGCTCGCGGCTGAGCGTGGCGTGATAGATGTAGGCGCGACCTTCCTGGCGATGACTGACAAAGCCTTT
>NZ_JAVRBF010000766.1:0-275 GCF_032436805.1 Streptomyces sp. P17
TGTTCAAGCCGCTGCTGATGCGGGAGTTCGAGAAGAGCGGTCCGACCGAGGCCATGGTCCGCACCACGACGGCGCTCACGATCTTCAACGCCGGGGACAAGGACAATGTCCTGCCGGGGAACGCAGAGGCGACCGTCAATTTCCGCCTGCTGCCGGGCGATACCGAGGCCAGCGTCACCGACCATGTCCGCTCGACCATCGCCAACGAGAAGATCTCGATCGCGACGTTCCCGGGCAATACCGATCCGCCACCGGTGACGGGCACCGCGAGCCCG
>NZ_JAVRBF010000767.1:0-275 GCF_032436805.1 Streptomyces sp. P17
GCGCTGGGAGAGTATGAACGCTATGCTAAAGCAACAGATTATTATCAGCAAATAGGTAAGAAGCAGGCAGAAGTGCTAATTAATACAGCTAATCTAAATTATAAAAACGGACAAATTGGCTATATCGAATGGGGAACATTGATCAATCAATCTTTACAAATCAATATGCAGCAATTAGAAGCCATTAAAATGCTAAATCTAACTGCTGCTGAATTACATTACTTACTTAATTATTAAAAATATGAAGTACTTATATATCTTATTTTTTAGTGTCG
>NZ_JAVRBF010000768.1:0-275 GCF_032436805.1 Streptomyces sp. P17
CTGATAGCTTCCGGCCCTGCATTTGCGGGTGCAACACCAAGCTTATTACAAACCATCAAGCGGTCGAGTGCCGATGAGTGCAGACAGGTGGCTGAAACTCTTTGTAGGAACTACAAAAAGAAGGGAAAAAGCTGGTATGAGTGGTGTTTGCGTGAGCAATATGCGAACTGCATGCACCAGAATCCGCCAAAATGATCAATTGACGTAGGTCAGAACAATACCGGCTCAGTTTGATGGGCCGGTATTGTATAAAGCATCTTAATGCAGCATTACGG
>NZ_JAVRBF010000769.1:0-275 GCF_032436805.1 Streptomyces sp. P17
GCAGCGCATTGAAGGTGGGCTGATCGCCGTTGGCGCGCTGACCCTTGCGGTGCTGGTCGCGGATTGGCCGTGGTGGGTTTGGCCGCTGGCCCTGCTCGCGCCCGATCTGGCGATGCTGAGCTATCTCGCAGGTCCGCGCTTTGGCGCCTTCGTTTATAATGTTGCGCATCTTTATGCCGGCGGTCTGATGCTGGCGGTGGCCGGTGTCATAAGCGGTGCGGGCGTGCTGATCGCGCTCGGTGCGGTCTGGCTGGTGCATGTTGGTGCCGACCGGG
>NZ_JAVRBF010000770.1:0-275 GCF_032436805.1 Streptomyces sp. P17
GTTATTAATTTATGATCGCGCAGGGCGCAGCCTATCACGGACAGTGCGTTGCAGAGTAGTACATTTGTGGACATATAAGGTAATTTAGCTATATTTAGACATACTTATACAATTGACTAATACAGCAAGAAGATAAAAACACCACTTCATTAAATTACTAACCCGTCATCACCGGCTGGGTAAATAACTACAATCATTGATATATAAGGGTTTTGTAGAATACGTGCTTATTAGTTGAACAGGTGACTACAGTCACAATTTGAGGAAAAATGCAT
>NZ_JAVRBF010000771.1:0-275 GCF_032436805.1 Streptomyces sp. P17
GAGCGGGGCGAACACGCGTCGCCAGGCCGGGCCCCCTGCGCCGAGCTGCTCGACCGTGCGGTCGAGGGAGCGCCACACCGCCGCGGCTCCGCCCCTGAGCGCGTGCGCGAAGGACAACTCGGGGGTGATCCAGTCGATCGGCGACGCGCGCGTGAACGCCCCGAAGAACGGCGAGGCGAGTGCCGCCGGATGCACCGCCGACCCGACGTCGTGGCGGAAGCCCGGCAGCGTGAGCTCGGCCGTGCGGGCTGCCCCGCCCGGGGCGGCGGCCGCCT
>NZ_JAVRBF010000772.1:0-275 GCF_032436805.1 Streptomyces sp. P17
GATCGGTTCAGCAAGGTCAGCCCGGCCCCGTCTGGCATGGCACACTTCTCATGCTTGGGTGGCAGGACTACGCCGGGGGCGGCGATGATGCTCCACATTCGCAGCGTGGCGGGCGGCTTCCCCGAGCATGCCCACAGGCAGGCCGCGCAGACTCGGGTCGAGTCGGGGCGTCGCCAGCATGAGTGGTCGATCCAGTTCGTGCCCAACGCCATGTCGACGGCGGCAGTGGACAGGTCGCTGCCGCCACACATGCGGCACATCGCGGCATCGCCGAG
>NZ_JAVRBF010000213.1:0-823 GCF_032436805.1 Streptomyces sp. P17
TGGATTTCCTGGACGGTGACGGCCTGGTCGTTGCCGAAGGTGCCGTTGGGGAGGTCGCCGCCGGCTTCGCCGGTGCCGGTCCAGGTGATTTCCCAGGTGATGGTGGCGCGGAGCTTGTACGTGGTGTCGCCTGAGGAGCGGAGGTACTTGAGGCCGCAGGGTGGGGTCTGGTCGGCCTTGCCCTTGGCGTACGGTTCGCCGATGGAGCCGTCGGTGTTGATGGCGCACTCGCCGGAGGCCGGGTAGGTCTCGGCGTCCTTGGTGCCCGGCTCCAGTTTCAGGGCGACCGGCTTGGCTGTGGTGGTGGCCTGGACGTTGAAGCCGGGGACGTTGAGGGCCGCCGTGGCCTGGACCTCGTCGAAGACAGCCTTGTCGAGCCATGCCCATGTCGGCAGGTTCACCTTGGTCGTGGCCTGGGGGGCCAGGGTGACCTTGGTGTCCGGGAGCTCCATGTGCTGGTAGGCGAGGGCCGCGAGGATCTCCGGGGTGATGGCCTGTTCGTACTGGGGCGGCGGGGCCTCGCCGTTGTCGACCCAGAAGGGGAGGTCGTTGCATGAACTCCGCTTGAGGAGGTCGGGCTCGTTGGGGTTTTCGACGGCGGCCCAGAACATTCCCTTGCCGTCGTTCTCGACGTTGTAGTCCTTGTAGCCGGGGGTGTTGGTCCAGCCGTACTCGTCCTCGTAGTGGCGCTGCAGCTCGCTGAGTGCCGCGCCTGCGTGGCCGCCCATGCCGGGTGCGTTCATCTGGCTCTCGATGTCCGTGGACATCTTCTTCTTGAAGTCCTTGGCGCCGAGGTAGGGGGCGTACCAGCAGGGCGGGGGCG
>NZ_JAVRBF010000773.1:0-274 GCF_032436805.1 Streptomyces sp. P17
GTCACATTGTCCAGCTTCCCCGCCGGATTCAGGCCCTCCGCATCGATCGCATCGATCGCGTCAGCAAGACGACGTATCACCGCCACCAAGCCACGCGCACGACGCGACGGCGGACACTCACGCAGCGCCGCATCAGTCGCCTGCCGCACCGACTCGCCAAAGCCGTCATCCAGCACCCGACCCGACAGGACAGGAGACTCGACCTGCTCCACTACAGTCCCCCAATCTGGACCTCGCGCGACCCCCATCGCGAATCGCAGGGGGGAGAAAAAAG
>NZ_JAVRBF010000774.1:0-274 GCF_032436805.1 Streptomyces sp. P17
CAGGAAACGACTCTACCTGAAAGTGAACAGTTCAGCTATCACGCCAATTCTTCATCCTTGAACCACCACATTACAGCCAAGACGACAAACCAAACGATCAGCGGGACGCCAATCGTGAATTCCACGAGTAGGCCTCTCATGTGCTCGTGCTGCGCGGCCTCAGTCAGTGCAGAATCCAGAATTGGCACCGCATCGGCCACCACGCTGTACGCGGTCGTGTCATCGTTTATGACCTCGCGGGTACGTTCGACCAGCTCCCGTGCTGCTCGAAGCT
>NZ_JAVRBF010000775.1:0-274 GCF_032436805.1 Streptomyces sp. P17
AAATTTCTACGATAGCACCTTACGCATTTTGAACGACGAAGGCGAGGAAGTCGGCAGTGTGTCCGGTGGCGGCGTGTATCAGCGCGATACCTATTTGATTATGCTCAACGGCAACGGCTGCACCTTCGCCAAACCTGGCTGGCGTCAGGCCATGTATGACTTTCTGGTACCGCTCAATGCCCGGTTGTCCCGTATCGATATCGCTTTGGATTTTTTCGAGGGTGGGTATGGAGGTGTTGAAGGAGTGCGAGAAGCCTGTCTGAGTGGCGGCTTT
>NZ_JAVRBF010000776.1:0-274 GCF_032436805.1 Streptomyces sp. P17
TGAAAAGCTCAATTTCGATTTGCTGAAGAAATTAAAAGGTGCTTTCCAAGAAGGGGTCATCTTCTGCTTCGATCAAATGGATCTCGACCAAACTGAGATCTTGATCCCGATCTACTTAGTGGAACATAACTTCAAAGATGAGCCTAAAAACTTGCCACCAGAACAGCAGCTCGGTGCTTTGGCCTATCAACGGCATACTGGCAAATGGCGCTTAGACTATCACGAAGATGAACTTATTTTTCTTATTTGACCTACCAAAATAGGCAGCTGTTCC
>NZ_JAVRBF010000777.1:0-274 GCF_032436805.1 Streptomyces sp. P17
GCCCCGCGCCGCCCGGATGCGTCACATGAACCGCGTCGCCCTGTATCGCACCCCCGACGAGCAGCTCCTCGACCACCACGCCAGCATCGACGAGGTGCATATGCCCGAGCCCACCACCGAGACTGTCGAGACCGCTGACGCCACCGTCGAAACCGTCGAGGTCGAGGCTGTGCGCGGCACCATCACCGACACCCAGATCGCCACCATCCTCGACCTGGTCGCCGCGGGCGCTCACGAGGAGGGCGGCTTCTATGCCGGCCCCACCACCGAGGCG
>NZ_JAVRBF010000066.1:0-43207 GCF_032436805.1 Streptomyces sp. P17
ATCATCGCAGGTCACAAGGCTCTTCTTCATTCCCGGAGAAGTTGTCCACAGACGTCAGCCGGTGGATCCGGGCTGAGGCTACGCGCGTCGCGCAACCCTGACGGGCCGGCAAAAGGGGATACGGCTACGCCGAAAGGGGGTACCTCGTTTGGTCCGTTTCGACGCCGGTCCGGACGTCACGTGGTCGGCGCGAGAGGTCCGGACCGGGCCCCTGCGTCAACTGTCCGAGCGCGGGGGCACCGTGACACGGGCCGTGCGGCGTTCGCCGTCCAGCACACGCAGCGCACGCGCCAGCGTGGGGGCGTGCACCTCGGTCTCGCCCCGCTGGTGCATGAGCGTCAGCGCGTCCCGCAGTTCGGCCGCCTTGGTGACCAACGCCTGGGCGGCGCGCAGCCCGCGGTAGGTGTCGCCGTGGTGGGCGGGGTTGATCCGCCCGAGCAGATCGACCACGTCGAGGTAACGGTCGATCAACTCGCCCTCGGCACGCGTCAGGGCCGGCAGGGGCGGCAGCTCCGGTGGCAGCATCCGTGGCTCACCTGGCGCCCTTGCGGCTCGGGACGAGGGCGTCCACCAGGCCGTACTCCAGTGCCCCCGGGGCGTCGAGCACCTTGTCCCGCTCGATGTCCGCGCGGACCTGCTCCGGGGAGCGCCCGGTGTGCCGTACGAGCATCTCCTCCAGGCGGGCCCGAACGCGCGTCAACTCGTCGGCCTGGATGGCCAGATCGCCGGCCTGGCCCTCGACAGGCTCGGGCAGCGCCGGCTGGCTGAGCACCACCCGCGCGCCCGGCAGGGCGAACCGCTTGCCCGGCGTGCCCGCGGCCACCAGCACCGCGGCGGTCGGACCGGCCTGGCCCAGCAGGATCGTCTCCACGTCGCAGCTGACGTACCGCAGGGTGTCGTAGATCGCGGACATGGCGCTGAACGGACCGCCGGGGGAGTTGACGTACAGGGAGATGTCCCGGTCCGGGTCCTTGTGCTCCAGGTACATGAACTGCGCCATCACGTCATTGGCCGCGGTGTCGTCCACCTGTGTGCCGAGAAAGACGATCCGCTCCTCCAGGAGCTTGGAGTAGGGATCCAGCGTCCTCGTCCCGGAGCTGGTGCGTTCGGTGAACTCGGGCAGGACATGGCGGGCGAACGGTCGGGTCATGGCGAACCCCCTCCTCGGCGGCACGGCTGTCTCTGTAAAAAATGTACAGGACGTACATGACGTTATGATGAGGGTATGGCCTACGAGATTCCGGTGACGCAAGCCAGGGCTGAGCTCGCCGACCTGATCAACCGGGTGGTCTACGGCGGTGAGCGCGTCGTCGTGACACGGCACGGCAAGCCCCTCGTCGCGCTGGTGTCCGCCGCCGACCTCGAACGGCTCGAACAGCTCGCGGACCCCGCCGATCTCCCGGAGGAGCAGGTGATCAGCGCGGTCTCCAACGTCCGCGAGGTCGCCTCCGCCCCCGGCGAACACCGGCGCTTCGGTATCGCCGCCGAGCACAGGGGGCCGGGCGCCTCCTAGGGCACCGGGGCGAGCTCCCGCTCGGGTGCCGGCTCGCCCTGTGTCCGCTGCTTCAGCAGGGCGCCGAGCAGGACGGCGCCCAGGCCCAGCGCCGCCCACCAGGTCAGCGTCAGGACGGGGCCGGCCGCCCCGGCGCCGTCGAAGAAGGCCGTCGACCGCAGTGCGCCGAGCAGGACGGCGCCCAGGCCCAGCGCCGCCCACCAGGTCAGCGTCAGGACGGGGCCGGTCGCTCCGGCGCCCTCGAAGAAGGCCGTCGACCGCAGCGCGCCGGCGCCCGCGCCCGGCGGCAGCCACTGCCCGATGACGCCGACCGGCTCGGGCAGCATCTCCGGCGCCGAGCCCGCCCCGGAGAAGGGGTTGCCGAACAGCATCACCAGGCCCGCGGTGATCCCGATCCCGGCGGGGCCGATCAGGGCGGCCAGGCCGGCGACGGCGGCGCTCACCGCAAGCGTCGACAGGCCGAGCACCGCCGCGTCCGCCCACCAGTTGCCGTCGATGACCTCCAGCCAGCTGTTCGCCACGGCGGTGGCGGCGACGCCCACCAGCACGGCGGAACCGGCCAGAGCGGCCACGCCCCGAGCGCCGCGCAGCCCGAGCAGGGTCACCACGGCACCGGCCGCGATGCCGGCCAGGGCGAGCGGCAGCACGCTCGCGGTCAGGGCCGCGCCCCGCGGGTCGTTCTCGGGCGCGGGCACCACGTCGACGGTCGCGTCGGCCTGCCGCCCCATCTGTTCCTGGAGCAACTGGGCCACGACCGGGCTCGCCGCGGAGGCGGTGAGCAACTTGGTTCCCTCAGGGGTGACGACGAGCGCGCCGTACGGACCGGTCCTCGACGGCGTCGCGGGCGGCGGCCTCGTCGGCGTAGCGGTGGATCTCGAACGCGCCCTGATGAGCATGGCGGAGCCGCGGCCGGGCGCCTGACTGGATCACAGCTCGGTTAACTTGCTTGAAACTCGGTCCAACTAGCCTCCCTCCACGCCACCAGGGACTTTGCCCGTGGCTGCGGCAACCGGGCCCTGCACGGTCCGGAGCGAGGACTGTGAGGTGGGCTGTGCAACTGACCCCGCACGAGCAAGAGAGGCTGCTGATCCATGTGGCGGCCGACGTCGCCGAGAAGCGCCGGGCCCGCGGGCTCAAGCTCAACCACCCCGAGACCATCGCCCTCATCACCTCGCACATCCTCGAAGGTGCGCGGGACGGCCGTACGGTCGCCGAGCTCATGGCCTCCGGGCGCAAGCTGCTCACCCGGGACGACGTGATGGACGGCATACCGGAGATGATCCACGACGTCCAGGTCGAGGCGACCTTCCCGGACGGCACCAAGCTCGTCACCGTCCACGAGCCGATCGTCTGAGGGGCGTTGCGATGATTCCCGGAGAGATCCTGTTCGCGGACGAGCCCGTCGCGTACAACGAAGGCCGCGAGGTCACGCGGCTGACCGTCCTCAATGCCGCCGACCGGCCCGTCCAGGTCGGCTCCCACTACCACTTCGCCGAGGCCAACCCCGGTCTGGACTTCGACCGCGGCGCCGCCCGCGGCAAGCGGCTCAACATCGCCGCCGGTACCGCCGTGCGCTTCGAGCCCGGGATCCCCGTCGACGTCGAACTCGTCCCGCTCGCCGGCGCCCGTATCGTGCCCGGCCTGCGCGGGGAGACCGGAGGTGCCCTCGATGCCTGAGATCTCGCGTGCCGCGTACGCCGATCTGTTCGGCCCGACGACCGGTGACCGGATCCGGCTCGCCGACACAGATCTGCTGGTCGAGATCGAGGAGGACCGCTCCGGCGGCCCCGGACTCGCCGGTGACGAGGCCGTGTTCGGCGGCGGCAAGGTCATCCGTGAGTCCATGGGACAGTCGCGCGCCACGCGCGCAGAAGGCACCCCGGACACGGTCATCACCGGCGCGGTCGTGATCGACCACTGGGGGATCGTCAAGGCCGACGTCGGTATCCGCGACGGGCGGATCACCGGCATCGGCAAGGCGGGCAACCCCGACACGATGGACGGGGTCCACCCCGACCTCGTCATCGGCCCCGAGACCGAGATCATCGCGGGCAACGGGCGGATCCTCACGGCCGGTGCCATCGACGCGCACGTCCACTTCATCTGCCCGCAGATCGCCGACGAGGCGCTGGCGGCGGGGATCACCACGCTGATCGGCGGCGGCACCGGACCGGCGGAGGGCTCCAAGGCGACCACCGTGACGCCGGGGCCGTGGCATCTGGCGCGGATGCTGGAGGCGATGGAGGCCTATCCCCTCAACATCGGCTTCCTCGGCAAGGGCAACACCGTCTCGCACGAGGCGATGCTGTCGCAGATCCGTGGGGGAGCGATGGGGCTGAAGCTGCACGAGGACTGGGGGTCCACGCCCGCCGTCATCGACGCCTCGCTGACCGTCGCCGGCCGTACCGGCATCCAGGTCGCCATCCACACCGACACCTTGAACGAGGCCGGGTTCGTCGGTGACACCCTGGCGGCCATCGGTGGCCGGGGCATTCACGCGTACCACACCGAAGGTGCGGGCGGCGGGCACGCACCGGACATCATGACCGTGGTCTCCGAGCCGCATGTGCTGCCCAGCTCCACCAACCCGACACGGCCGTTCACCGTCAACACCGCCGAGGAACACCTCGACATGCTGATGGTGTGCCACCACCTCAACCCGGCCGTGCCCGAGGACCTCGCCTTCGCCGAGTCCCGGATCCGGCCCTCGACGATCGGCGCCGAGGACATCCTGCACGACCTCGGCGCCATCTCGATCATCTCCTCCGACGCGCAGGCCATGGGACGGGTCGGCGAGGTCGTCATGCGGACCTGGCAGACCGCGCATGTGATGAAGGGACGGCGGGGGGCGCTGCCTGGGGACGGGCGCGCGGACAATCGTCGGGTACGGCGGTACATCGCCAAGTACACGATCAACCCCGCGCTCGCCCAGGGGATCGCGGGGCAGGTCGGGTCCGTGGAGACCGGGAAGCTCGCCGATCTGGCGCTGTGGGAGCCGGCGTTCTTCGGCGTCAAGCCGCAACTCGTCCTCAAGGGCGGGCAGATCGCGTACGCGCAGATGGGCGACGCCAATGCGTCGATTCCCACGCCGCAGCCGATTCTTCCCCGGCCGATGTTCGGGGCGATCGGGCGGGGCCCCGCCTCGAACTCCCTGAACTTCGTCGCTCCGTTGGCGATCGAGGACGGGTTGCCCGAGCGGCTTCAGCTCGGTAAGCGGTTTGTGGGGATCGAGTCGACTCGGGGTGTCACCAAGGCCGATATGCGGGAGAACTCCGCCCGGCCGGAGGTGCGTGTGGATCCCGACAGTTTTGCCGTGCACATCGACGGGGAGCTGGTCGAGGCCACTCCTGCCGCCGAACTGCCCATGGCCCAGCGGTACTTCCTCTTCTGATGTCCAGGGCAGCGCTTCTTGTACTGGCCGACGGGCGGTTTCCCGCCGGAGGGCACGCGCACTCCGGCGGGGCGGAGGCGGCCGTCAAGGCGGGGCGGGTGACCGGGGCCGCGAGTCTGGAGGACTTCTGCCGGGGGCGATTGCATACGGCGGGTCGGGTAGCCGCGGCACTCGCTGCGGCTGCCGTGCTCGGGGTGGATCCTCGGGCGTTGGACGAGGCCGCGGAAGCGCGTACGCCTTCGCCTGCCCTGCGCGGTGCCGCGCGGAAGCTGGGGCGGCAGTTGATGCGGGCCGCTCGGGCTGCCTGGCCGTCGGGTGAGCTCGATGCTCTGGCTCGGGAGTTCCCCAAGGGGGCCCACCAGCCCGTGGTGTTGGGGATTGTGGCTCGGGAGGCTGGGCTCGGGCCCGTGGATGCGGCGTACTGCGCGGTGTACGAGAGTGTCAGTGGGCCCGCGTCTGCGACCGTGCGGTTGCTGAGTCTTGATCCGTTCGAGGCTACGGCGGTGTTGGCTCGGCTGGCTCCTGAGATGGACCTTGTGGTGGATGGGGCGGTGGAGGCGGCGCGGCGGGCTGCCGACGAGGGGGTTGATGCGCTGCCTGCGGGGTCTTCGCCCTTGCTGGAGATCGGGGCGGAGGTGCATGCGTCCTGGGCCGTGCGGTTGTTCGCGTCCTGAGCTCTTCGCCCCCGCCGCCCCTTCCCGTTCCCGACCCCTGGGGGCTCCGCCCCCAGACCCCCGTCCGGCCCTTGAGGGGCCTCGTCCTCGAACGCCGGACGGGCTGAACAAACGGAGCCGTTTCATGCATCTTGACCACTCTCACTCCCACGACACCCCCGCCCCCAGCGCCGACGCCCGTCGCCCCGACGGCTCCCGTCGTGCTCTTCGGATCGGGCTCGGTGGGCCCGTGGGGTCCGGGAAGACCGCTACGGTTGCCGCGCTGTGTCGGGCCCTGCGGGACGAGTTGTCGTTGGCCGTCGTCACCAATGACATCTATACGCGGGAGGATGCCGAGTTCCTGTTGCGTGAGGCCGTGCTGCCTCCCGAGCGGATCACCGCCGTCGAGACAGGTGCCTGTCCGCATACCGCGATTCGGGACGACATCTCCGCCAACCTCGAAGCCGTCGAGGATCTCGAAGACGAGGTCGGGCCGTTGCAGCTCATCCTTGTGGAGTCCGGTGGGGACAATCTCACCGCCACCTTCTCCAAGGGGCTCGTCGACGCGCAGATCTTTGTGATCGATGTCGCCGGGGGTGATGACATTCCGCGCAAGGGCGGGCCCGGGGTCACTACCGCCGATCTGCTCGTCGTCAACAAGACCGACCTCGCCCCTCACGTCGGCTCCGATCTCGCCCGCATGGCGGCCGACGCCAAGGCGCAGCGGGCCGAACTGCCGGTCGTCTTCCAGTCGTTGCGTTCCGAGGACGGGGTGCGGGACGTCGCCGCATGGGTGCGTGCGCAGCTCGCCGCGTGGTCGGCGTGATCGCGACCGGAGTCGTCGCCACGGCACGGATCGGTGCTCGCGGCGACGGCAGGGGCGGCACGGCGTTGCCGGTGCTGGAAGGGGATGGGCCCCTCGCCCTGCGGCGCACCCGGGGGAGCGGGAGCGAGGCGCGGGTCATGCTCGTCGGCGCGATGAGCGGGCCGCTCGGCGGTGACCGGTTCGCCGTCGAGGCCGATGTGGCGGAGGGCGCCCGGCTGAACGTCGGGTCCGCCGCCGCGACCATCGCCCTCCCGGGCCAGGCCAAGGGCGACGCCCGCTACGACGTACGGCTCACCGTCGCCGACGGCGGCGAACTGCGCTGGCTGCCCGAGCAGTTGATCTCCGCCGGTGGCAGCGATCTGTATGTCACCACACAGGTCGACCTCGGTGCGACCGCCCGGCTCGTGCTGCGCGAGGAGCAGGTGCTCGGACGGGTGGGGGAGGAGCCGGGGCGGCTCACCAGTCGGCTCACCATCCGGATCGCCGGGCGGACCGTCCTCGACCAGGAACTGGCCTGCGGGCCCGGGGCACCGGGCGGCTGGGACGGGCCCGCCGGACTGGCGGGACATCGCGCGGTCGGGCAACTCGTCATCGTACGCCCTGAGTTCGCGGACGAACCCGTGACCTCCCGGCGCCTCGCCGAGAACGCCGTGCTGGTTCCGCTGGCCGGACCCGCCGCTCTCGTGACCGCCGTCGCGCCGGACGCGCGCGTGCTGCGCCAAGTGCTGGACCAGGCGCTGGGGGCTGTCGCCTGAGTTCCGGTGCCAACCGCCGTTGATCCAGGGGTCTTGCCCGCGGCGGGAGGCTCAGCCGAGCGGCATCTTCGGGAACCTGCGCGCCTTGTGCTCGCCCTCGGCCTGCTTCGCCTTGGCGACGGCCGCGTACTCGTCGACGTACTCCTGCTCGGAGAGGGACAGGATGGCATACATGATCTCGTCGGTGATGGCGCGCAGGATCGCCTTCTCGTTCTCCATTCCGGCGTAGCGGGAGAAGTCCAGGGGCTTGCCGAAGCGGATGACCACGGGGTGGATGTTGGGGATGACCTTGCCGGGCGGCTGGGCCTCGAAGGTGCCGATCATCGCGCAGGGAATCACCGGCACCCCGGCCTTGAGCGCCATCACCGCGACCCCGACCTTGCCCTTGTACAGACGGCCGTCGTGGGAGCGGGTGCCCTCCGGGTAGATGCCCAGCAACTCGTCCTTGCCCAGTACTCCGAGGCCTTCGCGGATCGCGGCCTGGCCGGCTTCCTTGCCGGAGCGGTCGACCGGGATCTGGCCGGCGCTGCGGAAGAAGAACGCCGTCAGACGGCCCCTGAGGCCGGGCCCGGTGAAGTACTCGGCCTTGGCGAGGAAGGTGATGCGCCGCTTGAGGATCGCGGGCATCAGGAAGTGGTCCGAGAAGGAGAGGTGGTTGCCCGCGACGATGGCCGCTCCGGACGAAGGAACGTTTTCCAGGCCTTCTGTGCGGGGGCGGAAGACAAGTCTCAAAAGAGGGCCCAGCAACACGTACTTGAGCAGGTAGTAGAACAAGGAGTCGCTCCTCTACTCCGGCGGATCGGCTCAACTGCCATGTTCCGGCAGGTCAACCGGCGTGTTGTGGGGGTGCCAGTGTAGGGGGAGGCGGTCGTGGCCGTAACCGTGCCCGGGGTGAGTGGCGCAGACCTTTCCGGCGACCTTGACAGGGCCCTCACTTCACCTCACAGCCGTACCACCACCAGTGCCGTGTCGTCGGTGGCGCCGCCCGGTGGCAGCAGGTCCAACAGGACCGCGTCCGCCAGGGCCTCGGGATCGTCGTGGCAGTGGGCGACGAGGGAGTCGGCGAGCCGGGTGAGACCGGCGTCGATGTCCTCCCGTCGGCGTTCGACGAGTCCGTCGGTGTACAGCACGAGCGTGGCGCCGTCGGCGAAACCGGTCTCCGCCTGCGGCCTTGGGACCGGGTCGGGGCGGGCGTCGAGCGGCGGGTCGGTGGCCCGGTCGAGGAACTCCACGCGGCCGTCGGCGTGCAGCAGCACGGGCGGCGGATGGCCCGCGCTGCTGTAGGCGATGGTGTGGCGGTCGAAGTCGACGAACGTGGTGACCGCGGTGGCCGATTCCGCGCCGTCCACGACATGGGCGTACCGGCCGAGGACGTCGAGCGCCTGGGCGGGCCCGGCGGCGACACGGGAGGCGGCGCTGAGCGCACTGCGCAGCTGGCCCATGACACCGGCGGCGGCGAGGCCGTGGCCGACCACGTCGCCGACGGACACCCCGATGCGGTTGCCGCCCACCAGGTCGACCAGGTCGTACCAGTCCCCGCACACGTTGAGCGCGCCCACCGCGGGCCTGTAGCGCACGGCGGCGGCCTGGTGGCGGACCTGGCGGCGGGCGGGGAGCATCGCCTCCTGGAGGGCCAGCGCCACCTCCCGTTCCCGGGCGTGGGCCTGGCGGAGCCGGTCGTTGAGCTCCTGGAGCTCCCGCGCGCGGGTGTACAGCTCGGCCTCCAGTACCCGGGTGCGGCTGCCGGTCGGGCCGCCATGGGTCCGGATCAGCTCGGTGACCTCCTCGACCCGGTGCACCAGCAGCACGACCTGTCCGTCGGGGCCGAGGACCGGGGCGTTGACCGGGCTCCAGTAGCGCTCCTCCCACTGCCCCGGCCGGTCGGGGTACTCGACGTCGTAGCGCTGCAGGGCCATGGTGTCGCGCTCGCCGGTGGCCAGGACCCGGCGCATCGAGGCCTCGACGTTGCGCATGCCCTCTGCCGTCGGGTTGTCGGGATTCTCCGGGAAGACGTCGAAGATGTGGTGGCCGACCACCTGCTCGCGCTTGCGCCCGGCCCCGCGCAGGAAGTCCTCGTTGACGTCCGCGTAGACCAGCTCGGGCGTCAGCAGCGCCACCATGCCGGGCAGGCCCTTGAAGACCGCCGCGTAGTCGATCTCCGTGTCGTTCATGGCTCCCGCCTCACCACCGGGATCACACCAGTTTCGCATGTCATAGGGCAGGCGCGCCGAGCGCGCCGATCACTCCCCCGGCTCCGTGAGCGACTGCTCCGCCCAGATGATCTTGCCCTCGGGGGCGAACCGGGTGCCCCACCGCTGGGCGAACTGGGACACCAGCAGCAGCCCGCGGCCGCCCTCGTCGGTGACGCGGGGATGGCGCAGATGCGGTGCGGAGGCACCGCCGTCGAAGACCTCGCAGATCAGTGAGCGCTCCCTGATCAGCCGCAGCCGGATGGGGCCGGTGGCGTGCCGGATGGCGTTGGTGACCAGTTCGCTGACGACCAGCTCGGTGGTGAAGGCCAGCGGCTCAAGGCCCCACTCGGTCAGCTGGCGGGTGGCGCCCTTGCGGGCGTCGGCGACCACGGCGGGGTCGCTCGGCAGGTCCCAGTCCGCGACCTGGTCGTCGCCGAGCAGCCGGGTGCGGGCCATCAGCAGCACCACGTCGTCGTGCGGCCGCACCGGGACCAGCGCGTCGACCACGGCCCGGGAGTGCAGCGCGAGCGAGGCCGCCGGGCGTTCCAGGGCCGGCCGCAGCCGGTCCGGGTCCGCGTCGATGGCCCCGGAGTCCCCGCGGGCCAGCAGACCGTCCGTGTACAGGGCGAGGGTGCTGCCCTCGGCCAGCACCATCTCGACCGACTCGAAGGGCGGACCGCCGACACCGAGCGCCGGGCCCTGCGGCAGATCGACGAAGGTGACCTCGCCCCCGGGCAGCACCACGGCCGGGGAGGGGTGGCCCGCGGCGGCCAGGGTGCACTGCCCGTCGACCGGGTCGTACACCGCGTACACACACCCGGACCCCACCGCCCGCATGCTGTCGGCGCCCTCGGTGCTCGCGACGTACGGCGCCACCCCGTCGTCCCGGGCCGACCGCCCGACCAGGTCGTCGAGATGGGCCAGCACCTCCTCCGGCCGCAGATCCAGCGCGGCGAGCGTCCGTACGGCCGTACGCAGCCGTCCCATGGCCGCCGCCGCGCCGATGCCGTGTCCGGGCACCTCGCCCACCACCAGGGCGACCCGCGCCCCGGACAACGGCACCACGTCGTACCAGTCGCCGCCGAGGCCGGTCAGCTCGTCGGCGGGCCGGTAGCAGGCGGCGACCTCCACGGCGTCCTGGTCGCTCAGCCGGTGCGGGAGCAGACTGCGCTGCAGGACCAGGGCCGCGTCGCGTTCACGGGTGTAGCGGCGGGCGTTGTCCACGCAGACCGCGGCCCGCGACACCAGGTCCTCGGCGAGCCGCAGATCGTCCTCGTCGAAGGGCTCCTTGCGGCCCCGCCGCACGAACGCGGTGATGCCCAGGGTGACGCCGCGCGCGCGGACCGGCACGATCATCACGCTGTGCAGCCCCAGCTCCCGCAAGGTGGCCTCCCGCCCGAGCAGGTCCGTCGCCCACCCCCGGGCGAGCGGGTCGAGCTGTTCCGCGCGCCACGAGCTGCCGGTGGTCAGACAGCGGATCGGCGGTGATCCGGCCAGGTAGGTGGCGACCGATCCGATGCCGACGGCCTCGTCCTCGCTCACCGAGCGGTGGCCCGCCCGGCGCAGCTCCACGGGCTCGTGGTCGCTCAGCGGTCCGGACGCGGGCTCCCCGCCGCTCAGCACCGACTCCAGCAGGTCCACCCAGACCAGGTCGGCGAAGCCCGGGACGGCCACGTCGGCCAGCTCCTGGGCGGTGTGCACCACGTCCAGGGTGCGGCCGATGTGGCGGCCGGCCCGGTCCAGCAGGGCGAGCCGCCGGCGGGCCCGGTGCCGCTCGCTGACGTCGACGACCGTGTAGTACACGCCCATCGCCCGGCCCCGGTCGTCGTCGAGCCGGGTGAACGACATCATGTGCGCCGTCTCCCGGTGCGGGGCGGAGCGCACATGGCCCAGATGCTCGTACCCGACCACCGGCTCGCCGGTCTCCAGCACCCGCCGCATCTGGTTCTCGACGCCCGCTGCGTCCAGACCGGGCTGTATGTCCGCGAGCCGCCGCCCCAGCCGCTGATACGCCGGTCCGCCGCCGAACTGCTCCAGCGCCGCGTTGGACCAGACGAACCTGAGGTCGGTGTCCACGATCGCTATGCCGACGGGCGAGCGGGCCACCATCTGCTCCAGCACCGTCCGGCTCATGTCCCACCCGGGTGCCTGCTCCATCTCCGACAGCAGCGCCAGCCAGCGCGCCGGACCGTCCGGCTCGGGCGCCGCGACGACCCGCACCATGACCCGCACCTCACGGCCGTCCGCGCGCCGGGCGGTCAGCAGACCCGCCCAGCCGCCGTCCCGGCGACAGCGTTCGGCCAGTTCGGGCACGCGCGCCGCGTCCTCGGCCGACAGCAGGACGGAGACCGGCCGGCCCACCACGTCCGCCGCCCCGTACGCCAGCAGCCGCTGGGCGCCGCTGGTCCAGCAGGTCACCAGTCCCTGGGCGTCGAGCAGCACGGGCGCGGCATCGGCCACATCGAACCGATGCCGCTCCGCGGCGTGCTCCTCTTCTGTGCCCACGGCCGACCTCTCCGTCGCTGGGGTCGCTGAGAGCGGTCTACGTCAGTGGTCTACCACCTCTGATCCCAGTGTTCACCCTCGCAGCGCGGACGACGGATGGCCACCGCGGGTCAGGCCAGCACCTTCTCCAGTGAGGCCAGCGCCCCCGTCAGTTCCTCGGCGGTGATCGTCAGCGGCGGCGCCAGCCGGATGGTGGAACCGTGGGTGTCCTTGACCAGCACACCCTCCCGCATCAGCCGCTCACCGATCTCGCGTCCGGTGCCCACGGCCGGGTCGATGTCCACGCCCGCCCACAGGCCGCGCGCCCGGAAGCCGACGACGCCCTTGCCGACCAGCTCCGTCAGTCCGTCCCGCAGGCCGACACCCAGCTCGGCCGCCCGGCGCTGGAACTCGCCCGTCTCCAGCAGCTCCACCACCGCCGTGCCGACCGCCGCGGCCAGCGGATTGCCGCCGAAGGTCGAACCGTGCTCGCCGGGCCGCAGCACCCCGAGCACATCCCGCCGGGCCACCACCGCGGACACCGGGACGATGCCGCCGCCCAGCGCCTTGCCGAGGAGCAGCATGTCGGGGACGACCGACTCGTGCTCGACGGCGAGGGTACGGCCGGTGCGGCCGAGGCCCGACTGGATCTCGTCCGCGATGAACAGACAGCCCTTGCGGCGGGTCAGCTCCCGCACTCCGGCCAGATAGCCGTCGTCCGGGATCAGTACGCCCGCCTCGCCCTGGATGGGCTCGATGAGCACCGCCGCCGTGGTGTCGTCGACGGCCTCCTCCAGCGCCGCCAGGTCGTTGTACGGCACGACCCGGAAGCCCGGGGTGAAGGGGCCGAAGCCGCTGCGGGCGGTCTCGTCGGTGGAGAAGCTGACGATCGTCGTCGTACGGCCGTGGAAGTTGTCCGCCGCGACCACGATGGTCGCCTGGTCGGCCGGGACTCCCTTGATCTCGTACGCCCACTTGCGGGCCACCTTGACGGCGCTCTCGACCGCCTCGGCGCCGGTGTTCATGGGCAGCACCATGTCCAGCCCGGTCAGCGCGGCCAGGCGCTCGGCGAACTCGGCGAGCTTGTCGTTGTGGAAGGCGCGCGAGGTGAGGGTGAGCCGGTCCAGCTGACGGTGTGCCGCTTCGATCAGGCCGGGGTGGCGGTGGCCGAAGTTGAGCGCCGAGTAGCCGGCCAGCATGTCCAGGTAGCGGCGGCCCTCGACGTCCTCCACCCAGGTGCCCTCGGCGCGGGCGACGACCAGGGGCAGCGGGTGGTAGTTGTGCGCGAGGACGGGCTCCTCCGCACGGATCAGTTCGGCGGACGTACGGGTGCGGGCGGGTGCGGTCATGAGCGGATCTCCTGGGTGCAGCACTTGATGCCGCCGCCGGCCTTGCGCAGCTCGGACAGGTCGACGGGGACGGGGAGGTAGCCACGGCGGTCCAGCTGGTCGGCGAGGGCCGTCGCCTCCGGCGAGATGAAGACATGCCGTCCGTCGGAGACGGAGTTGAGGCCGAAGCTCATCGCGTCCTCACGCGTGGCCAGCACGGCGTCCGGGTACAGGCGCCGCAGGACCTCGCGGCTGCCCGGCGAGAAGGCCTCCGGGTAGTAGGCGATGTTTTCCGCGGGGCTCTCGTCCAGCACGAACAGCGCGGTGTCCAGGTGGTAGAAGTACGGGTCCACCAGCGTCAGGCTGATCACCGGGACGCCGAAGAACTCCTGCACCTCGCGATGGGCCTCACGGGTCGTGCGGAAGCCGGTGCCGGCCAGTACGTACCGGCCCGTGGGGACCAGGTCGCCCTCGCCCTCGCACACGGACTCCGGGCGGTAGACGTCGAATCCGGACGCCTTGAACCAGGTCTCGTAGTGGGTGGACTCGGGACGGCGCTCGGGCGCGTGGAAGAGGGAGCCGAAGACACGGCCGTCCACGACGACCGCGCAGTTGGCGGCGAAGACCATGTCGGGCAGGCCGGGGACCGGCTCCACCGTGTCGACGGTGTGGCCGTGGGAGCGGTAGGCGCGGATCAGCGACTGCCACTGCTCCCGGGCCAGATCGACGTCGACCCGGACGTCCGGGCGCATCCAGGGATTGATCGCGTACTGCACGCCGAAATGTCTGGGTTCACAGACGAGAAAGCGCCGTCGGCGCGGCACACGGCTTTCGGGCACAGAGGGGTTCCTCCGCTTCCTGCGGTGTGGACTGGGTTGACACCAAGGTAGGAAGTGACCCAGACGCCCGACAAGGAAGGAGGACTGCGTGTTCACGCAGGAATGCTGCGTGTTCTCCCGGCTCAGCGCAGGTCTGCTGCGCCGTCCGGCGCCGCGTGGCTGGCGCCCGCCTCCGGGCTTTCCGGGAGGAGATGGGACAGCACCATCACGCTGATCGTCTTCCGGATGAACGGCTCCACGCGGATCCGCTCCAGCACCTCCTCGAAGTGCTCCACATCCCGCGCCCGTACGTGCAGCAGCGCGTCCGCGCCGCCCGTCACCGTCATCGCCGCGGTGATCTCCGGATGGTTGCGGACCACCTCCGCGAGCCGCCGGGGCGGGGCCGCGCCCTCGCAGTACACCTCGACGTACGCCTCCGTGCGCCAGCCCAGCGCCGAAGGTTTCACCGTCGCCGTGAACCCGGTGATCACGCCGGACTCCCGCAGCCGGTCCACCCTCCGCTTGACCGCCGTGGAGGACAGCCCGACCTCCGCGCCGATCTCGGCGAAACTGGTCCTGGCGTTCGCCATCAGGGCGGTGATGATCTTCCGGTCGAGCTCGTCGAACGGCGTGGGCCTGCTGTTCATGGCGGCACCCTATCCAGCGCAGACGTCCACACCTCGGCCCGTGTGCAGGCGTACGAATTGCTCCTACACTCCACGTTCATGCTGCGCGCCCTGGCTGTCGACGACGAACGCCCCTCGCTGGAGGAACTGGTGTACCTCCTCAACGCCGATCCCCGCATCGGCAGCGCGGAGGGCGCCGGGGACGCCACCGAGGCGCTGCGCCGGATCAACCGCGCGCTGGAGTCGGGGCCCGCCGGGCCCGAGGCGATCGACGTCGTCTTCCTCGACATCAACATGCCGGGACTCGACGGCCTCGACCTGGCCCGGCTGCTCACCGGGTTCGCCAAGCCGCCGCTGGTCGTGTTCGTCACCGCCCACGAGGACTTCGCCGTCCAGGCCTTCGACCTCAAGGCCGTCGACTACGTCCTCAAGCCCGTTCGCAAGGAGCGCCTCGGCGAGGCCGTACGCCGGGCCGCCGAACTGATCGAGACCGGCCCGCGCATACCCGTGCACGAGCCCGACCCCGACCACATACCCGTCGAACTCGGCGGGGTGACCCGGTTCGTCTCCGTCGACGACATCACCCATGTCGAGGCCCAGGGCGACTACGCCCGGCTGCACACCGACAAGGGCAGCCATCTCGTCCGTATCCCGCTGTCCACCCTGGAGGAGCGCTGGCGCTCCCGCGGCTTCGTCCGTATCCACCGCCGTCATCTGGTCGCCCTGCGCCACATCGGCGAACTCCGCCTGGACGCGGGCACGGTGAGCGTCCTGGTCGGCACCGAGGAACTCCAGGTCAGCCGGCGCCACGCGCGCGAGCTGCGGGACCTGCTGATGAGGAGGCCCTGACGGTGCCGAACCAGGACCCCGCCGAGCGCCGTGTCGTCGTCACCGGACCGCCCCGGCGCACCCGTCCCACGTCCGGCTACTACCGCCCGCGCACCGAGATCGACGAGCAGACCACGCTCGGCCACACCTACGTCCGCTCCCTGATGCGCTCCCAACTGCGCGCCGCCCTGGCCGTGGTCGCCGTGCTCGGACTCCTCATCGGCCCCCTGCCGCTGCTGTTCGCCACCATCCCGGACTCCGACCGCCTGGAATGGACGATCCTCGGCTTCTGCCTGTACGCCCCGCTCGTCCTGCTCGCCCGCTGGTACGTGGGGCGCGCCGAACGCAACGAGCGGGACTTCGTCCGTCTCGTCGAGGACCAGGACCGCTGAGGGGCAAGTGAACGAGAACTACGCCGTCCCCGCCGTCGCGCTGGTCGTCCTGGCGACCGTCTTCGTCGGCGCCTTCGGCCTGCGCATCTCCCGCACCACCTCCGACTTCTACGTCGCCTCCCGCACCGTCGGCCCCCGCCTCAACGCCGCCGCCATCAGCGGCGAGTACCTCTCCGCCGCCTCCTTCCTCGGCATCGCGGGCCTCGTCCTCGTCCAGGGCCCCGACATGCTCTGGTACCCGGTCGGCTACACCGCCGGATATCTCGTCCTGCTCCTCTTCGTCGCCGCCCCGCTGCGCCGCTCCGGCGCCTACACGCTCCCCGACTTCGCCGAGGCCAGGCTCGCCTCCTCGGCGGTACGACGGCTGGCCGGAGCCTTCGTGGTCGGGGTCGGCTGGCTCTATCTGCTGCCCCAGCTCCAGGGCGCCGGACTGACGCTGACCGTGCTCACCGACGCGCCCGACTGGCTGGGCGGGGTGATCGTGGCGGTCGTGGTGGTGGCCATCGTCGCCGCGGGCGGTATGCGCAGCATCACCTTCGTGCAGGCCTTCCAGTACTGGCTGAAACTCACGGCCCTGCTGGTGCCCGCCCTGTTCCTGGTGCTCGCCTGGCAGAGCGACGGCGCCCCGGACCACGCCTTCGACGAACCCGCCGCCTTCCGCGAGCAGCGCTCGGTCCGCGTCGACGACAGCCTCGACCTGCGCCTGGAGCGCCCGCTGACCGTCACGGTGAGCGGCACCGTCGACGGCCGCCCCCACGAGGACCAGCGGCTCGAACTCCCCGTCGGCACCCATCGCATCGAGGCCGGCACCCGGTTGACGTTCGCCGAGGGCGCCGCCGTCCCCGAGGCCGAACGCAACGGCGACGGCGGCCTGTCGCCCTCCCAGGCCGAGAGCCGCGGCGAACGTCCGCTGTACGCCACGTACGGACTGATTCTCGCCACCTTCCTCGGCACCATGGGCCTGCCGCATGTCGTCGTCCGCTTCTACACCAGCCCGCACGGCGTCGCCGCCCGCCGCACCACCGTCGCCGTCCTCGGACTGATCGGCGCCTTCTACCTGCTGCCCCCGGTCTACGGCGCCCTCGGCCGCCTGTACGCACCCGAACTCACCCTCACCGGCGACGCCGACGCCGCCGTGCTGCTGCTGCCCGAGCGGATGATCGGCGGGCTGGGCGGCGATCTGCTGGGCGCGCTGGTGGCCGGGGGCGCCTTCGCCGCGTTCCTGTCGACCGCCTCCGGGCTGACCATGGCGGTCGCGGGCGTCCTCACCCAGGACGTCCTCCCCTCGCGCGGCGTACGGCACTTCAGGCTCGGCACGCTCCTCGCGATGGCCGTACCGCTCGCGGCCAGCGCCCTGGTCGGCGGGCTGCCGGTGGCCGATGCCGTGGGGCTCGCCTTCGCCGTGTCCGCGTCCTCCTTCTGCCCGCTGCTCGTGCTCGGCATCTGGTGGCGCAGGCTCACCCCGCAGGGCGCGGCGGCCGGAATGCTGGTGGGCGGCGGCTCCGCGCTGCTCGCCGTCGCCGCGACGATGGCCGGTTTCCCCGGCACCGGCGCTCTGCACGCCCTGCTGGCCTGGCCGGCGCTCTGGTCGGTGCCGCTGGGCTTCCTCACGATGATCCTGGTGTCCCTGGCCACCCCGAGCAGGGTCCCGGCCGGGACGGCGGCGATCCTGGCCCGGTTCCATCTGCCGGAGGAACTGGCGGAGGTGAAGGCATGAGTGGGTTCATCGCCGGACTGTGCGTGGCCATCCTTCCCCTGCTGGCCGCGGGCTTCTGGCTGGGCCGGCGTACCGCACGTCCCGAGAGCCAGGGCGGCCTCGGTACCCCTGTCGAGCACGCCACCTTCGAGACCCTGCACACCGCCTCCCTCGCCGCGCCCCCGCTGCGGGCGGGACTGACGGAGGAGACGGCCCGGAAGTCGGCCCGCCGACTGCGCTTGCTGCTCGGCACGGACGCCCTGTGTCTGACCGACCAGAAACAGGTGCTGGCCTGGGACGGCGTCGGTGGTCACCATCGGGCCGAGATCATGCAGCGGCTGGCGGGACCGCTGGAGTCGGGCCGCGGCGAGGCCTTCCCGCTGACCTGCGACACCCCCGACTGCCCCTTGCGCTGGGCGGTCGTCGCCCCCCTCACCGTCGACGACCGCGTCCACGGCACCCTCGTCGCCTGCGCGCCCCGCGAGTCCGCGGTCCTGGTCCGCGCGGCCGGAGAGGTCGCCCGCTGGGTCTCCGTCCAGTTGGAGCTCGCGGACCTGGACCAGTCCCGGACCCGGCTGATCGAGGCCGAGATCAAGGCACTCCGGGCCCAGATATCCCCGCACTTCATCTTCAACTCACTCGCGGTGATCGCCAGTTTCGTCCGCACCGACCCCGAGCGCGCCCGCGAACTGCTCCTGGAGTTCGCCGACTTCACCCGCTACTCGTTCCGCAGGCACGGCGACTTCACCACCCTCGCCGACGAACTCCACGCCATCGACCACTACTTGGCGCTGGTGCGGGCACGCTTCGGCGACCGCCTCTCCGTCACCCTCCAGATCGCCCCCGAGGTACTGCCGGTCGCCCTGCCCTTCCTCTGCCTCCAGCCGCTCGTCGAGAACGCCGTCAAACACGGCCTGGAGGGCAGGACCGACAAGTGCCGGATCAGCATCACCGCGCAGGACGCGGGGGCGGAGGCGCTCGTCGTCATCGAGGACGACGGTGTGGGCATGGACCCCGTCCTGCTGCGCCGCATCCTCGCCGGGGAGGTCAGCCCGTCCGGAGGGATCGGCCTTTCCAACGTCGACGACCGGCTCCGTCAGGTCTACGGAGACGACTACGGCCTCGTCATCGAGACCGCCATGGGTGCGGGGATGAAGGTCACCGCCCGGCTGCCGAAGTACCAGCCGGGCGTGCACTCCGCGGGCCGGCTGACCGGCGCCTGAGCGTCACGTCGGGCGGGTGACCACCATGCCCAGGGTGATCAGCCCGAGCACGACCCAGCCGAACCACAGCCAGCCGTTGCTGCCGAGCGCCACCGTGTAGGCCGTCACCACGACGAGTCCGCCGACGGTGAGCACCCCCATCGTCCGCGTAGAACCGTCCGTAGAACCGGGCATCGCAACACCCTCCTCATGGTCCGTCCCCCTCCATGGTGCCCCCGTTCTGCTTCCGGACGGTGCACACGACGAAATGTGTGCCCGATTTCCAGCGCCCCTGGCGGGTCCACGACCCGGCCGTATGGACGGAGGGGTCGAATCCGTAGTCGCGCGGCGGCACCTCACCGGCACAGGCCGGATCGGACTCGGCACGCGCCTCGGTGAGCGTGACATCTTCGTCCAGACGGGTGAACCCGAGCACCTGCTCGTCGTGCGGGCCCGCGCAGGACACCAGGCGCGCCTCCCGATTCGAACGTACGTCCAGGCAGTCCCGACGCTGCATGGTCGCCGTGTCCGCGAAGGCGGAACCGGCCTTGCGGTGCCCGCCGAGCGGCCCGTACACCGGCCCGTGCGCGCCCAGCACCAGACAGGCGGGCCGCCGCCCGGCCGCCGCGAATCCCGCGTCGGTCGGGACCACGGCGAAGGCCCGCGCCGGCGATGACCCGGCCCACTCCCGACGCCGATGATCCCGTCATCACCGCTCCCCCCGGGCGGTTCCCCCGACGCGATGCATGCTACTGAACGGAAAAGCCGCTCAGGCCGCTCAGTTGCCCCGTGCGTCCAGTGAGGCCAAATAGGCGTTGTAGGCCTCCAGTTCCTTGTCGCCGTCGCGGTCGGCGGCCCGGTCCTGACGCTTCGCCTGCCGTTGCTCCGAGCCGTACCACTGGAACAGCAGCGCGATCAGTACCAGCACGGACGGGATTTCGCTGAACGCCCAGGCGATACCGCCGGCGGCGTTCTGGTCGGAGAGCGCGTCGATGCCGAGCGAGGCGGGCGGGTTCTGGAAGGTCTTGACCATCGGGGACGACGCCATCATCAGCGCGATCCCGAAGAACGCGTGGAACGGCATGCCCGCGAACAGCTCCAGCATCCGCATCAGATAGCCGGGCCGGTTCGGCCCCGGGTCCACGCCGATGATCGGCCAGAAGAAGACCACGCCCACGGCGAGGAAGTGCACCATCATGCCGGTGTGCCCCACCTTGGAGCCCATCAGGAAGTCGAAGAGCGGAGTGAAGTACAGCGCGTAAAGGCTCGCGATGAACAGCGGAATGGTGAAGGCCGGGTGCGTGACGATCCGCATGTAGCGGCTGTGCAGCAGCGCCAGCAGCAGTTCGCGCGGCCCCTTGCGGCCCTTGCCCGCGACCGGCAGCGCGCGCAGCGCCAGGGTGACCGGGGCGCCGAGCAGGATGAGGATCGGCGACAGCATGCTGATCACCATGTGCTGCACCATGTGCACACTGAACATGACCATGCCGTAGTCGTTCAGCCGGGTGCACATCACCAGCGCGATGGTCAGCACTCCGACGACGTACGACACCGTACGGGCCACCGGCCAGGAGTCCCCGCGCCGCCGCAGCCGCACCACACCCCAGCCGTACAGGCCGAGCCCGAGCAGACAGGCGACGAGGAAGAACGGATCCGGTGACCATTGGAGCCCCCGCCCCAGCGTGAACGGCGGCAGATCCATCATCATGCCGTGCCCGCTGTGATCCATCAGGCGGCTCCTGTTTCGTGGGGGTTGTGCAAGTCTGTCCGGCCCTCACATTAGAACGGCCCCCGGTCACGCTCGTGACCGGGGGCGGATTGTTCTCGGCTGGACTACCGGCTGGGCTAGAGGACGCACTCCGCCTCGGCGTACCGGTCCTCCGGCACCGTCTTCAGCGTCTCCACGGCCTCGGCCAGCGACACCATCACGATGTCGGTGCCGCGCAGCGCGGTCATCATCCCGAACTCGCCGCGGTGCACGGCCTCCACGGCGTGCCATCCGAACCGGGTCGCGAGGACACGGTCGTACGCGGTGGGCGTACCGCCGCGCTGCACATGCCCGAGGATCACCGGCCGGGCCTCCTTGCCGAGCCGGTGCTCCAGCTCGATGGAGAGCTGCCGGGCGATACCGGCGAAGCGCTCGTGCCCGTAGATGTCCTTGCCGCCCTCGTCGAACTCCATGGAGCCCGGCGCGGGCTTGGCGCCCTCCGCCGCGACGACGATCGCGAACCGCTTGCCCGCCTCGAACCGCTCGCCGACCTTGCGGGCCAACTCCTCGATGTCGAAGGGCCGTTCCGGAACGACGACGGCGTGCGCGCCGGCCGCCATGCCGGAGTGCAGGGCGATCCAGCCGGTGTGGCGGCCCATGACCTCCACGACCAGCACCCGCTGATGCGACTCGGCGGTCGTCTTCAGCCGGTCCAGCGCCTCGGTCGCGACACCGACCGCGGTGTCGAAACCGAAGGTGACGTCGGTGACGGCGATGTCGTTGTCGATGGTCTTCGGCACGCCCACGATGGGCAGACCGCTGTCCGACAGCAGCCGGGCCGCCTTCAGCGTCCCCTCACCGCCGATCGGGATGATCGCGTCGAGCCCGAGCTCCTCCACATGGCCCTTGGCCCGCTCCACGCCGTCCCGCAGATGCGAGGGCTGGACCCGGGAGGAACCGAGGATGGTGCCGCCGCGGGCGAGGATGCCGCCCACCGCGTCCAGGTCGAGCTTGAGGTAGTCGCACTCCAGAAGGCCTTTCCAGCCGTCCCGGAAACCGATGACCTCGTCGCCGTGGTCGACGACGGCACGGTGCACGACGGACCGGATGACGGCGTTCAGGCCGGGGCAGTCGCCGCCGGACGTGAGGACACCAATGCGCATAGCCCGAAATACCTTCTCAACGTGGGCCGGGGACCGGACCACGCTGTCCGGCTTGATCCCGGCCACCCTACCGGCGTGAGGGGGTGGCACCGTACCGGGCGTCCGCCTGCTGGACGCGCCCGCACATGTGAGCGGACGAGCCGTCAGGCGGGCCCGATGAGCACGGTGGCAGCACGCGCTGGAAGGCGGCTTCAGTACCTCTGGAGCGCGCGCGTCACGCGGGCTGCTGCGCCGCCGCGATCCGCTCGTTGCGCAGCGCCTCGTACCAGCGGTCGTCGGTCGGCGGCAGCGCGTTGACGTCCAGCGCCAGCTTCAGCAGCAGGTCGGCGATGAGCGGGTTGCGGGCGAGCACGGGGCCGTGCATGTACGTACCGAAGACCGTGTCGTTGTACGCGCCCTCCGTGCCGTCGCCCGTGCCGTTGCCGTTGCCGAGGCGGACCTGGGCGAGGGGGCGGGCGGTGGGGCCGAGGTGGGTGACGCCCTGGTGGTTCTCGAAGCCGGTCAGCGGGGGCAGACCGAGCCGCGGGTCGATGTCGCCGAGCACGTCACCGACGCACCGCTCGCCCTCGCCGCGCACGGACACCACGTCCAGCAGACCGAGCCCTGGCTCGCGCTGGCCGAGGTCGTTGATGAACTCGTGGCCGAGGATCTGGTAGCCGGCGCACACCGAGAAGACGATCGCGCCGTTGCCCACGGCCCGGTGCAGACCGCCGTCCCGGCGCAGCCGCTCGGCCGCGAGCCGCTGCGGACGGTCCTCGCCGCCGCCGATCAGGTAGATGTCTCCGGAGGTCGGGATCGGCTGGTCGCTGCGCACGTCGAGCCGGGCCACGTCCAGGCCGCGCTGCCGGGCCCGCCGCTCCACGACGAGGACGTTGCCCTGGTCGCCGTAGGTGCTGAGCAGGTCCGGGTAGATCCAGACGACCCGCAGTTGGTTGTCGCTCACTTAAGTCCCCTGAAGTCTCGTGCTCAGTTGCCGACCCGGCGGCGCAGGTCCTGGAACGCGGTGTAGTTGGCGATGACCTCGATCCGCCCCGGCGGGCACAGCTGCACGGCCTGGTCGAGGTTCTCGCAGACCTGGAAGTGCTGGTTCGCCACTTCCAGACGCACCGCGAGGTCCAGCTTGCGGTCACCGATGACACAGATCGGGTGCCCGGTCAGACGCGTGTAGTCGACGTCCCACAGCCAGGAGGTGTCGGTGCCGTCGGCGCCGCGCGCGTTGACCGAGAGGATCACCGGGGTGGGCGGCGGGTCGATCAGGGAGAACGTTTCGAGCCAGCCGGCCGGGTTCTTCGCGAGCAGCAGGCGCAGATCGCGTCCCTGGAACTGGACGACGTCGTACCGTCCGGCGACGGCCTGCACCTGGTACATGCGCTCCAGGGCCACCTGCGGCGGCACCCCGAACACGGCGGCGACGGCGGCCGAGGAGGCGGCGTTGGCCTTGTTGGCGCGGCCCGGCAGCTGAAGGTGAATGGGCCAGGCGGAGCCGTGCGGATCGAGGACGTGGTCCCCCGAGAGCGCCCAGCTCGGCGTCGGCCGCCGGAACCCGCACTCACCGCAGAACCAGTCGTCGCCCGGCCGCTGCATCACGCCGCCGCAGGACGGGCAGGACCAGGCGTCGTCCTTCCACATCTGCCCGGCGGCGACCCAGATCACATTGGGGGAGGAGGACGCGGCCCACACCACCAGCGGGTCGTCGGCGTTGGCGACGATCACGGCCTTCGACCCCGCGAGACCCTCACGCCAGTTCTCGGCGAGCATCCGGGTCTCGGCGGCGCGGTCGAGCTGGTCGCGGGAGAGGTTCAGCAGGGCGATGCACTTGGGGTCGGTGTCCCGGGCGACGCCGGCGAGGTACTTCTCGTCGACCTCGATGACGCCGTAGCGGGCCTCCGAGCCACCGGCCAGCGCGGAGGTGATGCCGGCGGGCATGTTGGCGCCGAGCGCGTTGGAGACGACCGGGCCCGCGGCGCGCAGCGCCTCCGCGATGAGCCGGGTGGTCGTGGTCTTGCCATTGGTCGCCGACACCAGGACCACGTCCAGGTTCTGCGCGAGCCGTGCGAGGAGGTCGGGGTCGAGCTTGAGCGCCACCCGGCCACCGATCACCGAACCGCTGCCGCGCCCAGCGGCGCGCGAAGCCGCCGCGACCGCCTTGCCCGCGGTAACGGCGATCTTGGCCCGCGGAGTGAGCGGGTCCGAGTTGCCTGCCATCAGTCCTCGATCCTCCCAACGTCGTAGGTGGTCAGCCTATCGAGATCCATTCGCACTCCCGAATCGGCCGTACTCTTGCGCCCATGCGACACGGCTCGATTCCGGGCGCCCATGGGCGTGTCCGGCCCCTCACCCTGCTCGGCGACCCGGCCCTGCACACCCCCGCCAAGGAGGTCACCGACTTCGGTCCCGAACTGGCGAGGCTCGTCGACGACATGTTCGCGACGATGTACGCGGCGCAGGGCGTGGGCCTCGCGGCGAGCCAAGTCGGCGAGCCCTTGCGGGTGTTCGTCTACGACTGCCCTGATGACGAGGACGTACGGCATCTGGGCCATGTGGTGAACCCGCGGCTGGTGGAGGCCGACGGGGTGGTGATCCGGGGTCCCGAGGGCTGTCTGTCCCTGCCGGGTCTTGAGGCGGGGACGGAGCGTTACGACCACGCCGTGGTCGAGGGGTTCACGGTGACGGGCGAACCGGTGACGGTGCACGGTACGGGTTTCTTCGCGAGGTGTTTGCAGCATGAGTGCGACCACGTGGAGGGGAAGGTGTACGCGGACCGTGTGACGGGGTGGCGGCACAGGAGGCTGATGCGCCAGGTGTCGCGAGCCTCCTGGAGCGGCTGACTCAGAAACCAGGGCCGCCCATCTTGTCGCCGGCCGCCGCAAGGCGGCCCCACAACAGATCCGCCAGGCTCCGCACCAACTCGGGCCGGGAACAAGGCCGTTCGCCGAGCCACCAGTCCCCGGCCGCGTGCATCATCCCGACGATCCCGTGGCCCCACACGCGGGCCAACTGCTGACTCCCCGGCCCGAGATCCAGCCGCTCCTCGATGACCTGCGCCAACTCCTCGCCCATCCGCCGCAGCAGCGGAGCCGAGTGCTTGCCGACGTCGAAGCCCTGGTCCGCGGTCTGCCCGCCCTCGGCCGGATGCATCAGGAACCGGTAGACCTGAGGCCGTGCCTCGATCGCGGCCAAGTAGGTGTCCAGCGTGGCCTCCACCCGCTCCCGCCTCTCCGCCGGCGCGTCCAGCGCGGCCCGCAGGGAGTCCAGCAACGCGTCGGTGTGCCGCTTGGCCAAAGCCGCGTAAAGTCCTCCCTTGTCACCGAAGTGCCGGTAGAGGATCGGCTTGGTGATGCCGGCCTCCGCCGCGATGGCGTTCATCGAGGCCTGCGGGCCGTCGCGCAGCACCACCCGGTCGGCGGCCTCCAGCAGCTCGCGCCGACGGCGGTCCGCGGACCGCTGCTGCTCGGTCCGCTGTGTGGTGTCCATGTGCTCTCCCCACCCGTGCTGTTTCGGTGACGCCTGCGCAAACTAACACTCAACACGCTGCTGACATCGAACGGGCTGCCGACCGGTCATCAGGAGTTGACTTTTCCTACCCGCGGGTAACAGACTGCGGTTACCGCAAGTAACATGCACGTGCGCTGCCGCTGGAGGGGACATGGCCGAGTTCACCATGGAGCTCAACGACGAACAGAAGGAGGTCCGGGACTGGCTGCACGGTTTCGCCGCCGATGTGATCCGCCCCGCGGCTGCCGAATGGGACGAGCGTGAGGAGACTCCCTGGCCGGTCATCCAGGAGGCCGCGAAGGTCGGCATCTACTCCCTCGACTTCTACGCCCAGCAGTACTTCGACCCCACCGGCCTCGGTATCCCGATGGCCATGGAGGAGCTGTTCTGGGGCGACGCGGGCATCGCCCTGTCCATCGTCGGCACCGGCCTCGCCGCCGTCGGCGTCCTCGCCAACGGCACCGAGGAGCAGATCGGCACCTGGATCCCCCAGATGTACGGCGACGCCAACGATGTCAAGGTCGCCGCGTTCTGCTCCTCCGAGCCCGACGCCGGTTCCGACGTCGCCTCCATGCGCACGCGTGCCGTGTACGACGAGGCCAGGGACGAGTGGGTGATCAACGGCACGAAGACCTGGGCGACCAACGGCGGCATCGCCAACGTCCATGTCGTCGTCGCGGTCGTCGACCCCGAGCTCGGCTCCAAGGGCCACGCGTCCTTCATCGTCCCGCCGAACACGCCGGGTCTGTCCCAGGGCCAGAAGTTCAAGAAGCACGGCATTCGCGCCTCGCACACCGCCGAGGTCGTCCTGGAGAACGTCCGCGTCCCCGGCTCCTGCCTGCTCGGCGGCAAGGAGAAGCTCGACGAGCGCCTTGCCCGGGCCCGGGAGCGGGCCAAGAGCGGCGGCGAGCGGTTGAAGAACGCGGCGATGGCCACGTTCGAGGCGTCGCGCCCGGCCGTCGGTGCGATGGCGGTGGGCACCGCCCGGGCCGCGTACGAGGTGGCCCTGGACTACGCGATCACCCGTGAGCAGTTCGGCCGTCCGATCATCGACAACCAGGGCGTCGCCTTCCAGCTCGCCGACATGCGTACCTCCATCGACGCGGCGCGGCTGCTGGTGTGGCGGGCGTCCTGGATGGCCGTCAACGGCAAGCCGTTCACCGCGGCCGAAGGCTCGATGTCGAAGCTGTTCGCGAGCGAGACGGCCAAGAAGGTCACGGGCCAGGCGATCCAGATCCTGGGCGGCAACGGCTACACCCGGGAGTACCCGGTGGAGCGGATGCACCGGGACGCGGCGATTTACACGATCTTCGAGGGCACCAGCGAGATCCAGCGCTTGGTGATTGCTCGGACGCTCTCGGGGACGGCCATCCGCTAGGTTTCGCTGCTGCTGCTGCTGCTGCTGCTGCTGCTGCTGCTGCTGCTGCTGCTGCTGGTGCGTGGGGGCTGGTCGCGTCCACGCGGCGGAGCCGCACATCGAAACAGCCCCGCGCCCCTGGGTGGGTCACCGATGCCGGAGTGGCGTGAGCTGTTGGATGTCGTACCGGCTCCGCAGTTCCTCGATCGCCGCGTGATCCGGCGGGCCCCCGTTGCCCAGGATCTCCAGCAGCTCCTCGAAATAGCGCTCGTGGTCCGGCGGCGGGCTCGCCTGGAAGAACATCTTCGCGGGCTCGTCCGTCGGGTTCGCGAAGGCGTGCGGGCAGCCGGGCGGTACGACGATCACCGTGCCCGGTGTCGCGCGTACCACCCGGTTTCCCGAACCGGACTCCCAGCGCTGCCAGTTGTCGGGGGTCCGGATTCTCGGCTCGAAGGCGAGCACGTCCAGCTCGCCTTCGAGTACGTAGAACAACTCCTCGCTGCGGGTGTGCACATGGGCGCCCACGTCGAAGCCGGGGGGCACGATCACCTCGAACGTGGACGCCATGCGGGAGTGCGAGCCGGTGACCTTGAAGGTCACATGCTGGGCCGGGGTCTGGACGACCCGGCCGTGACCCGGCGGCACCAGCAGCCCTTCCGTCGCCGTCATCGGCCGCTCACCACGTCACGGGCAGGGCCTCGGGCCCGCGGATCAACGCGCCCTTCTTGAACGGCACCTTCTCCGGCGGCACGGCCAGCTTCAGCCCCGGCAGCCGGTCCAGCAGCGCGTCGACCAGGAGCTGCGACTCCATGCGCGCCAGCATGCCGCCGGGGCAGTAGTGCGGACCGAAGCCGAAGGACACATGCGGGTTCGGCGAGCGCGAGAAGTCGATCGTCTCGGGGAACGGGAAGACGTCCGGGTCACGGTTTGCGGCCAGGTAGGACACATAGATCGCGTCTCCGGCGCGGATCCGTACGCCCTGGATGCCCACGTCCTCCGTGGCGATCCTCGACAGGCCCACCGCGTTGCGGTGCGGGATGTAGCGCAGCAGCTCGTCGATGGCCTGGGGCCGGATCTCCGGCTCGGTGCGCAGACGTTCGGCGAGGTCGGGGCGGGTCAGCAGGATGTAGAACATCTGCCCGCTGTTGTTGGTGACCGCCTCGCCGCCGATCTGCAGGAGCACCGCGAGCCCCACGGCCTCCTCCAGCGTCACCTCGCCCTTGCCCACGGCGGCGCCGAGCAGGGAGGTGACGTCCTCGGCGGAGCTGTCTTCCCTGAGCCCGATGAGATCGGCGAAGTAGGCACCCATCTCGTTCTTCGCCTTCTCGCTGACGTCCGCGCCGTGCGCGGAGGAAAGGATCAGCTGGGTCCAGGTGTGCATGATGTGGCGGTCCGCGGCCGGCACGCCCATCAGCTCGCAGATCACCGCGATGGGGAAGGGGGAGAGGACCGTCGCGGTGAGGTCGGCGGGGGGCTCGTCATGGAGCAGTTCGTCGACCAGGTCGTCCAGCATCCGTCGGGACATGTCGCGGATGCGCTCCACGCCCTTGGCCGTGAACGCGGCGGCCACCGAGCGGCGCAGCCGGGTGTGGTCGGGCGGGTCGAGGAAGCCGACCGCGCCGCGGGCCGGGATGAAGTGCGGGGCGAGCCGGGTGACCGGCCGGTCCATGACGGCCTCGCGGCTGAACCGGGGGTCGTTGGTCACCATGCGCACGTCGTCGTACCGGGTGACCAGCCAGGCCCAGCCCTCGCCGTTGGGCAGCTGGATCCGGGTGATGGGTCCCTCCCGCATCAGCTCGGTCAGTACCGGGTCGAAGTCGACCCCGGTCAGGTCGAGCGCCGGCCAGTGCCGGATCGGGGGGAGGATCTCGGTGAGCGTTTCTTCGGTCATGCCGCCTCTTCGTTCCTGCGCTGCCAGCGGCCGAGAGCCATCTCGGCGGTGATGCCGGGCCCGAACCCGGCGAGCAGCCCGCGCGCCCGGTCTTGGGCACCGCCCTCGTCGAACAGCCGGCGCAGCGCGTCCAGGACGACGGCGCTGGCGATGTTGCCGTACTCGGTGAGCGTGGCCCGGCTGAACCGGAAGGCGTGCGGGTCGACCTGGAGGAACTTGCTGAGGTCGTCGAGGATCCGGGGGCCTCCGGCGTGGACGATGTAGAAGTCCAGGTCAGCGGCGTCCCAGCCGTGCAGCCCCGCGAGGTCCTGGAGCGCCGGGGCGAGCGGTTCCATGGTGGCCGGCACCCGCTTGTCCAGCAGGAAGTGGAAGCCGGTGGCCCGGACGTCGTACATGATCCACTCTTCGGTCTTGGGGATCAGATACGAGCCGTTGCGCTCCAGCACGATGCCCTCGCCGCCCCGGCCGCGCACCACGGCCGCGGCGATCCCGTCGCCGAACAGGCCGTTGGAGAGCAGGGAGCCGACGCCGATGTCGGTGGGCTGGTAGCACAGCGAGCAGAACTCGCAGGCCACGATGAGCGCGTTGGCCTCGGGATAGGCCGTACAGAAGTCGTGCGCCCGGTTGATCGCCGCGCCGCCTGCCGCACAGCCCAGCTGGGCTATGGGTATCTGGCGGGTGGTGGCGTCGAAGTCCATCTCGTTGATCATCCAGGCCGTGAGCGACGGCATCATGAAGCCCGTGCACGAGACATAGATGATCACGTCGATGTCGCTGGTGAGCAGCTCCGCGTCGTCGAGCGCCCGCTGGACGACGGCGGGGACCCGGGCCTTCGCCTCGGACACATAGATCTTGTTGCGTTCCTCGAAGCCGGGGTGCTTCAGCGTCTCCTCGATGGGCTGCACGATGTGCCGGGTCTTCACACCCGTGTTCTCGATCAGCCGGAGCGCCAGCGGCAGTTGGGGGTGGTCGGCGTGGCGGGAGCGCGCCAGTTCCAGCGTCTCCTCCATCGTGATCACGTGCTCTGGAACGGACACCGAGGGTCTGCACAAAGTCGCCATGAACCGTGCCTGCTTTCGCCTCAGAGGGTGGTCCAGTCCACCTTCACCCGAGGGCGCGGCGATCTCGCGTCGGGCTACTCCAAACGCGCGATGACGGTGAGCGCCCCGACAGGGGCGCGGGGAACTGTGCGAACAGCCACGACGATCCGGCACCCGGCGACGAAGGAGCGACCCCTACGGAGCGCTGCCACTGCTGTGCGCGATACAGGCCACATCGATACGGTCCGCCAGCTTCGCCAGCTCGATGGTCAACGCAGCAACGGTGTCCTCATCGAGATCCTCCCCGGCCTCGACAAGATGCAGCCACCGCCCACCCACGGTTCGCAACAACTTGCTCACATCGGCGGCAGCCACCTGCAAGGTCCCGCGGTCGTCGACGATCAGAGGCAGGGTCACTTCGCGGTTCACAAACGGGATGGTAGCCGCGCAGCGGTCACGCCCCGTGCCAAACCGTCGTGATGTTGCAGAACTCGCGGATTCCGTGCCCGGACAGCTCACGCCCGTACCCGGACCGCTTGGCCCCGCCGAACGGGAACGCCGGATGGGAGGCGGTCATCCCGTTCACATACACGCTGCCGGCCTCCAGGTCCCGTACGAACCGGTCGACCTCGGCCTCGTCGCGCGTCCACACGTTCGAACTCAGCCCGAAGGGTGTGTCGTTGGCGATCAGAACGGCCTCGTCGAGGTCGCCCGCGCGGTACAGCGTGGCGACCGGGCCGAAGGCCTCCTCGCGGTGGATGCGCATCTCGCGGGTGATGTCGGCGAGGACGGTCGGCGGGTAGTACCAGCCGGGCAGTTCGGGCCGGCGCAGCCGGTGGCCGCCGCACAGCACCGTCGCGCCGCTGCGCGTGGCGTCGTCGACCAGTTCTTCCAGATCGGACCGCCCCTGCTCGGTGGAGAGCGGCCCGACCTCGGTGTCCTCCTCCATCGGGTCGCCGACCTTCAGCGCCTTCATGCCGGCCGTGAACCGCTCGGCGAAGGCGTCGTAGACATCGGTGTGCACGATGAACCGCTTGGCGGCGATGCACGACTGCCCGGTGTTCTGCACCCGCGCGGTGACCGCGACCTCGGCGGCCCGGTCGAGGTCGGCGGAGGGCATGACGACGTACGGGTCACTGCCGCCCAGCTCCAGCACCGTCTTCTTCACCATGTCCCCGCAGACCGAGGCGACCGCCCGGCCCGCGGGCTCGCTCCCGGTGAGCGTGGCCGCCTTGACGCGCTCGTCGCGCAGGATCTCCTCGACCGCGCCGGAGCCGATCAGCAGGGTCTGGAACGTGCCCTCCGGGAAGCCCGCCCGGTGGAACAGGTCCTCCAGGTACAGCGCGGTCTGCGGGACGTTGGAGGCGTGCTTGAGCAGACCGACGTTGCCCGCCATCAGCGCGGGCGCGGCGAAGCGGACCACCTGCCACAGCGGGAAGTTCCACGGCATCACCGCGAGCACCGGGCCGAGCGGCCGGTAGCGGACCCGGACCCGGGAGGCGCCGGAGTCCTGAACGTCGGAGTCGTCGGGTTCCTCGTCGGTGAGGAGTGCCTCGGCGTGTCCGGCGTACCAGCGCATCGCCTTGGCGCACTTGGCGGCCTCGGCGCGGGCCTGCTTGATCGGCTTGCCCATCTCGGTGGTCATCACCCGGGCGATGTCCCGCTGGTCCTCGTCCAGGAGGTCCGCGGCCCGGTTCAGCAGCCGCGCCCGCTCGGCGAACGTCGTCGTCCGGTATGTGCGGAACGTGGCCTCGGCGAGCTGGAGGCGGCGCTCGGTCTCCTCGGCGCCCATGGCCTCGTACGTCTTGAGTGTCTCGCCGTTCGCCGGGTTCACCGTTGCGATGGGCATGACTGACCTCCCGGGGAGCTGATGTGCTTCGACCTTCCCGCGCGTCGCCGGTGGCCGCAACGCGGCGGTTCAGCCCGAGTGCTCCGCCAGCCGGTCCAGAAACGCGCCCTGCGCCTTGACGATCACCTCCCGCGCCCGGTCCAGCGGGAACCACGCCACCCGGTCGAGCTCGGGGAACGCCTCGGTCAGGCCCGACTTCGGGGGCCACTCCATCAGGAAGGTGCCGGGGGTGACGGTGTCCGGATCGAGGTCGGCCTCGATCGCCCACACGGTGACCAGCTTGCCGTTCGACTGGCGGGCCTCGCCGAGCGGTACGGCGTCACCGTCGGGCGGTGGCAGTCCGAGCTCCTCCTGGAACTCGCGCCGGGCCGCCTCCCAGGCGGTCTCCGACTCCGGTTCGTACTCGCCCTTCGGCACACCCCAGGCCCCCGCGTCGCGCCGCGCGAAGAAGGGGCCGCCCATGTGGCCGAGGAGCACCTCGACGCCCTGTCCTGTCCGGCGGAACAGCAGCAGGCCGGCGCTGTACTTCACGGCCTCACCTCGGGGTGCGCCGCGAGCAGGGTCTCCACGGTGTCCGCCTCCTCGGGGCGCTTGTCCTCCCGGTAGCGGACCACGCGGGCGAACCGCAGGGTGACGCCGGCCGGGTAGCGGGTGGACTTCTGCAGGCCGTCGTAGGCGATCTCGACGACGAGTTCGGGGCGTACGGTGACCACGTAGTCGCTCTCCTCGACCGCCAGCTCCTTCAGGCGCTTCGTCTGCCAGGTGAGCATCGCGTCGGTCATGCCCTTGAAGGTCTTGCCGAGCATGGCGAAGGAGCCGTCGGCGGTGCGGGCGCCGAGGTGGAGGTTGGAGAGCTTGCCGGTGCGCCGGCCGTGGCCCCATTCGGCGGCCAGGACGACCAGGTCGAGGGTGTGCACCGGCTTGACCTTCAGCCAGGACGCGCCGCGCCGGCCCGCGCTGTAGGCGGCGCCGAGGGCCTTCACCACCACGCCCTCATGGCCGCGCTCCAGGGTCTCGGTCAGGAAGTCCTCGGCCTGCCGGACGTCCTCGGGCCCGGCCACCAGGGTGCGCCGGACCCGCATCGGCTCCGGGACGAGCCGGGACAGTTCCGCGTGGCGGTCGGCGAAGGGGAGGTCCAGGAGGTCGCGGTCGTCGACGCAGAGCGCGTCGAAGAAGACGGGGGAGACGGGGACCGCGCGTGCCGCCGTCGCCACGTCCACCCGTGAGCCGACGCGGCCTGCGGTCTCCTGGAAGGAGCGGGGCCGCCCCGCCTCGTCGAAGGCGATGACCTCGCCGTCGAGGACGAACCGGTCGCCCCGCAACTCAAGCGCCGCGGAGGTCAGTTCGGGCAGGCGGTCGGTGATGTCGTCGAGGGTGCGGGTGTAGACCCGCACGGCATCACCGTCCCGGTGGAGCTGGACGCGGATGCCGTCCAGCTTCTCCTCCACCGCGCAGGCGCCGAGCTTCTCGACCGCCTCGGACACCGAGGAGGCGCTGTGCGCCAGCATCGGCAGGACCGGTCGGCCGACGGTGAGCCGGAAGCGGTCGAGCGCGGCGGGACCGTCGGTAAGGAGGGCCTCGGCGACCGTCTGCAGCGAGCCGGCCAGCATCACCGCCCGCCGGACGTCCGCCGCCGGAGCGCCGGTCGCCCCGGCCAGGCCCTCCACGGCCACCGCGTCCAGAGCGCCCTGCCGTACCTCACCGGTGATCAGCCCGAGCAGGAACCGCTGCTCGTCCGCGGTTGCCGCGCCCATCAACTCGCCCACCAGCCGGGCCCGTTCGGCCTGGGCACCGGCCCCCGACACCTTGCCGAGCTCGGTGAGCAGGGCGTCGACCCCGGCCACCGTCAGGGTCGGTTCGACGGCCGGCGGGACCGGCCGGCTCAGCACCTTCCAGCCGACACCGAGCCGGCCCTGCGGCAGCCGACCCGCCAGATACGGGATGACGATCGGCACGTCGTCCGCCTCCGCGTCCCGGAACAGCTCCGCGAGCAGCGCGACCTTCCGGGACCGCGCCGAGGTGGCGGCGACCTCCCGGGACACCTGGGCCAGCCGGGTCAACAGCATGCAGCCCATGGTGCAACGCGCTCCGCTGATATACACGCGGAGGAACGGGACGTCTTCCGTCCGCGGGCCCGGTGTGGCTGGTCGCGCCCGCGCGGCGGAGCCGCATACCGAGGCGGCCCCGCGCCCCTCAGGGGGTCGCATCCAGGTCGGACATCAGCAACTCTCCGTTGATCGTGGCCCCGGCCCGGTACCCGCCCGCCGCCGCGTTGATCACCTGCTCGGCGAAGCCCATCGCGTTCCCGGCCGTCCACACGCCGGGCACCGTCGTCAGCCCCGTCGGATCGACCACCGGATACGCGCCGAACGGGGTCTCGTTCAGCTCCGCGCCCAGCCGCTCAAGCAGCTCCGTCTGCGGAACGGCCCGGGGGGCCACGAACAGCACCTCACGCGCGTGCGAGGAGCCGTCCGCGAGGCGTACGCCCGTCAGCCGGTCGTCCTCGACCAGCACCTCGGCGACCGCGCCGGGCACCACCTCCACCCCGGCCGCGGCCAGCCTGCGCAGGTCGTCGTCCGACAACTCGCTCTCGTCGACCTCGTGCAGGAAGAGCGTCACGTCCTTGGACCACTGGGAGACCATCAGCGCCTGGTGGACACTCATCGGGCTCGTCGCGAGCACCCCGAAGGCCCGGTCGCGCACCTCCCAGCCATGGCAGTACGGGCAGTGCAGCGCGTCCCGTCCGAAACGCCCGGCGAGCCCCGGCACGTCCGGCAGCTCGTCCCTGAGGCCGGTGGCGATGACCAGGCGTCGCGCCCGCACGGTGCGGCCGCTCTCCAGAGTCACCGTGAAGCCCTCGGTGACATCCACCGCCCGGTCCCGGACGAGCTCCACGCCGTAGCGGGTGATCTCCTCGCGCCCGATCGCCAGGAACTCGGCCGGGGACATGCCGTCCCGGGACAGATAGCCCTGCATATGGGCGGAGGGCGCGTTGCGCGGCTCGCCGGCGTCGACGACCAGGGTGCGGCGCCGGGCACGGCCCAGGACCAGAGCCGCGGACAGGCCCGCCGCGCCGCCGCCGATCACGATCACTTCGTATGTCTCGGTCATACCGACACGGTTGCTCCGCAGGCGCGGGTTTGACAAATGTCTTTGCCGAATCTGCAATACGAGCATGAGTACCGAGGAAGTCCTGGCAGGTGTCGGACCGAGGCTGAAGCAGATGCGCAAGGAGCGGGAGGTGACGCTTGCAGCGCTGTCCGAGGCCACCGGGATCTCGGTGAGCACGCTCTCCCGGCTGGAGTCCGGGCTGCGCAAGCCGAGCCTGGAGCTGCTGCTGCCGATCGCGCAGGCCCACCAGGTGGCGCTGGACGAACTGGTCGGCGCCCCCGCGGTCGGCGATCCCCGGGTGCGGGGCGTCAAGCCGATCGAGCGCTACGGCCGTACGCACTGGCCGCTCACCCGCCAGCCCGGCGGTCTGCAGGCTTTCAAGGTGCTGGAACCGCAGCGCAGGCTGGACCCGGAACCGCGCACGCACGAGGGCTACGAGTGGCTGTACGTGCTCTCCGGGAAGCTGCGGCTGGTGCTCGGAGAGCACGACGTGGTGCTGACGGCGGGGGAGGCCGCCGAGTTCGACACCCGGGTGCCGCACTGGTTCGGGTCGGCGGGGGAGGGGCCGGTGGAGTTCCTGAGTCTGTTCGGGCCGCAGGGGGAGCGGATGCACGTGCGGGCGCGGCCGAAGCAGGCCTGACGCCGGCCGCACCTCCGCCGGACCTTCCCTGATCGGCAAGCGACCGCTTAGTATGCGAACAGACCCCGGTCAGACGACGCAGTCCCTGGAGGCTTCGCATGCAGGCATGGCAAGTGCACGAGAACGGCGAGCCGAGCGAGGTGATGCGGCTGGCGGACGTCGAGCGGCCCACGCCCGGTGCCGGCCAGGTCCTGCTGAAGGTGCGTGCCGCCAACATCAACTTCCCGGACGTGCTGATGTGCCGGGGCCACTACCAGGTCAGGCCGCCGCTGCCGTTCACCCCTGGCGTGGAGATCTGCGGCGAGACCGAGGACGGCCGCCGCGTGCTCGCCAACCCCGCGCTGCCGTACGGCGGTTTCGCCGAGTACGCCGTCGCGGACGCCGCCGCCCTCCTGCCCGCCCCCGACTCGCTGGACGACGCAGAGGCCGCCGCCCTGCACATCGGCTACCAGACCGGGTGGTTCGGTCTTCACCGGCGGGCCGGGCTCGAAGCCGGAGAGACGCTGCTCGTGCATGCCGCCGCGGGCGGGGTCGGCAGCGCGGCCGTACAACTCGGCAAGGCGGCCGGGGCCACCGTCATCGGTGTCGTCGGCGGCGCCGACAAGGCCGCGGTCGCCCGGGAGCTGGGCTGTGACGTGGTGATCGACCGGCGCAGCGAGGATGTGGTGGCCGCGGTCAAGGAGGCCACCGGCGGCCGGGGCGCCGATGTGATCTACGACCCCGTCGGCGGCGAGGCGTACACCCAGTCCACCAAGGTCGTCGCCTTCGAGGGCCGGATCGTGGTCGTCGGCTTCGCCAGCGGCACGATTCCCAGCCCGGGGCTCAACCACGCGCTGGTGAAGAACTACTCGATCCTCGGTCTGCACTGGGGCCTGTACAACACCAAGAACCCCAAGCTGGTCCAGCACTGCCACGAGCAGCTCACCGAACTGGCCGCCCGGGGCGCGATCAAGCCGCTGGTGAGCGAGCGCGTGCCGCTGAGCGGGGCCGCGGCCGCCGTGCAGCGCGTCGGCGACGGAGTCACCACCGGCCGGATCGCCGTCGTCACGGAGGGAGCAGCATGACCGACGCCGCCGAACTGCGCAGCCTCACCCAGGAGTTCCTGGCCGCGCACCCGCCCGCCGGCACCGAACGGCTGGACTTCCTCCGGGCCCGCTTCGACGCGGGACTCGCCTGGGTGCACTACCCCGAAGGCCTAGGTGGTCTCGGTGCCCCGCGCTCCCTCCAAGCCGTCGTGGACGCCGAGTTGGAGGCGGCCGGCGCCCCCGACAACGACCCCCGCCGGATCGGCATCGGCCTCGGCATGGCCGCACCGACGATCCTCAAGTACGGCACCGAGGAGCAGACGCGGCGCTACCTCCGGCCGCTGTGGACGGGCGAGGAGGTCTGGTGCCAGCTCTTCAGCGAGCCCGGCGCCGGCTCCGACCTGGCCGCGCTCGGTACGCGCGCCGTGCGGGAGGGCGACGACTGGGTGGTCAACGGGCAGAAGGTGTGGACGTCCAGCGCCCACATCGCCCGCTGGGCCATCCTCATCGCCCGTACCGACGCGGACGTGCCCAAGCACGCGGGCATCACCTACTTCCTCTGCGACATGACCGACCCGGGCGTCGAGGTGCGGCCGCTGCGCCAGATCACCGGCGAGGCCGAGTTCAACGAGGTGTTCCTCACCGACGTCCGCATCCCCGACTCCCGCCGTCTCGGCGCGGTCGGCGACGGCTGGAAGGTCGCACAGACCACGCTGAACAACGAGCGCGTCGCCATCGGCGGTATGCGGCTGCCCCGCGAGGGCGGCATGATCGGCCCGGTCTCGAAGACCTGGCGCGAGCGCCCCGAACTGCGCACCCATGAACTCCACCAGCGCCTGCTGAAGCTCTGGGTCGACGCCGAGGTCGCCCGGCTCACCGGCGAGCGGCTGCGCCAGCAGCTCGTCCAGGGCCAGCCCGGACCCGAGGGCGCCGGCATGAAGCTCGGCTTCGCCCGCCTCAACCAGGAGATCAGCGGCCTGGAGGTGGAACTCCTCGGCGAGGAGGGCCTGTTGTACGAGGACTGGACCATGCGCCGCCCCGAGCTGGTGGACTTCACCGGCCGTGACGCCGGCTACCGCTATCTGCGCTCCAAGGGCAACAGCATCGAGGGCGGGACCAGCGAGGTCCTGCTGAACATCGTCGCCGAGCGCGTCCTGGGACTGCCCAGCGAGCCGCGCACCGACAAGGACGTCGCCTGGAAGGACCTGGCCCGATGACCGATCTTCTCTACTCGGAGGAGGAAGAGGCGCTCCGCGCCGCCGTCCGGGACCTGCTCGCCGACCACTGCGACGCGCCCGGCGTCATCGCGCGCACCGAGTCCGACACGCCCCACGACCTGGCGGCCTGGAAGGCGCTCGCCGACGGCATGGGCCTCGCGGGTCTCCTGGTCCCCGAGGAGCACGGCGGCCAGGGCGCCACGCACCGCGAAGCCGCCGTCGTCCTGGAGGAGTTGGGCCGTGCGGTCGCCCCCGTGCCCTACCTCACCAGCGCGGTGGTCGCCACCGAGGCGCTGCTCGCCTGTGACGCCTTCGACCTCCTGGCCGAGCTCGCCTCCGGCCGCCGCGTCGGAGCCCTCGCCGTCGCCCTGAACCTCGCTCCGGGCGCCGCCTGCAAGGTCGTACGACATGAAGACGGCGCCCTGCACGGGGAGTTGACCGGCATCGCGGACGCGGTCGTCGCCGATGTGCTGCTCGTGCCCGCGGACGACGGCGGGCTGTACGCCGTGGACGCCGACGCCGTGACCGTCACCCCGCAGGTGTCCCTGGACCTGACCCGGCCCGTGGCGACCGTGACCCTGAACGGCGCCGCCGGCCGGCGCCTCGGCGACGCCGAACCCGCCGTACGCCGGGCCCTGCGCGTCGGTGCCGGGCTGCTGGCCTCCGAGCAACTCGGGCTCGCCGACTGGACGTTGACCGAGACCGTCCGCTACCTGAAGGAGCGCAAGCAGTTCAACCGGCCCGTCGGCGGCTTCCAGGCGCTCAAGCACCGGCTCGCCCAGCTGTGGCTGGAGGTCGTCAACCTGCGTGCCGCCGCCCGTAACGCCGCCGACGCGCTGGCGACTGGAGCGGACGCCGAGGTGGCGGTCGCCGTCGCCCAGGCGTTCGCGGCGCCCGTCGCCGTGCACGCCGCCGAGGAGGCGCTGCAATTGCACAGCGGTATCGGGATGACCTGGGAGCACCCGGTCCATCTGTATCTGAAGCGGGCCAAGGCGGACTCGATCGCGTACGGCACCGCGGGCGCCCACCGGGCGGCGCTGGCCGAACTGGTCGACCTCCAGGCGCCCTGACGTACCCCGAAGTTCACCGGGGAAAGCCCGCCCTGCCTGGGGCGGGCTTTTCCGTGCGCCTGCGCGGAAGGAGTGAACGGGCGGCGGCAGTCCGGCCAACTCCTGGCATGTACAGGTTCCTTGAGGCCCGGACCGCCTCATACTCCCTGTGGTTCAGATCGGCTCACAGGGAGGCAGAACATGGCGCTCATCACTCGTCGCAGAGCCCTCACCACGGTCGGCGCCGCACTCGCCGGCGTCCTCGCCCCGCCCGTCGGCAGTGCGTTCGCCACCGAACAGAAGCACCGCCCGCGCCCGTTGTGGCGCGCCCACGCCCACAACGACTACGAGCACCCGCGCCCCCTCTTCGACGCCCTCGACCACCGCTTCGGCAGCCTTGAGGCCGACATCTTCCTCGTCGGTGACCAGCTCCTGGTCGCCCACGACCCCGAGGACCTCGACCCCGCGCGCACCCTGGAGTCCCTCTACCTCGACCCGCTCGCCGCCCGCGTCAAGGCCAACCACGGCTCCGTGTACCGCGGTTACCGCAGGCCGCTCCAGCTCCTCATCGACATCAAGACCGAGGGCTCCTCCACGTACCTCGAACTCGACCGGCATCTCAAGCGGTACAAGCACCTGTTCACCACCTATGCCCACGGCCGTGTGTTCCCCGGCCCGGTGACCGCCGTGATCTCCGGCGACCGGGCCGCCCGCGTGCCGATGGAGGCGCAGAGCGTGCGCCGCGCCTTCTACGACGGCCGGCTCGCCGACCTCGGCAGCGCCGCCCCCGCCTCGTTCATCCCGCTGATCAGCGACAACTGGACAAACCACTTCACCTGGCGGGGCATCGGCGCCTTCCCCGACGCCGAGCGGCAGAAGCTGACGACGATCATGCAGGCGGCGCACTCCCGGGGGCAGCGGGTGCGGTTCTGGGCCACCCCGGACCTTCCGGGCCCGGAGCGCGACGCGCTGTGGACCGAACTCGTCGCCGCCGACGTCGACCACCTCAACACCGACGACCTGGCGGGCCTGCAGGCCTTCCTGGAGGCGAACGACCGGCCGTGACACCACACGTTCGGCGGACAGGTCAGCCGCCCGGACGAACCCTCCGCTACGCCACACTTACGGCCGAACGCCGTGAACCGGACGTGACGGCGTGGCGGAGGAGGTTGACGATGGCGATTTCCATCTCTGTGGTGCTGCTGCTCCTGATCCTTGCGGTGATCTTCCTGCGCAACGGCGGGCTGAAGGTCTCCCACGCCCTGGTGTGCGCGCTGCTCGGCTTCTACATGGCCGGCACGAGCATCGCGCCCACCATCCAGAGCGGCCTCACCGCCACCGCCGACATCGTCAGCAGTCTGAGACCGTGAGGCCGCCCCGGTGCGACGTCAGGGGGTCGTGAAGACCCCGATGCCGTTCGGGACGGGGCGTTCCGCGCCGCCCGAGGGATGGTTGCGGACCGTGACCGCCGAGGCCCCCGGAGCGCGGGCGACCAGCGTCGAGGACCCGCCACCGTCCAGGCTGAAGGCGTCGACAGCGCCCAACTTCCGCATGGTGTCCGCGATTTCGGCGATGGTCAGACCGCGGTACGCCGAACCGCCGTCCAGCGAGAACAGCAGCACCTGCTTCCCACCGCCCCCGATGCCCATGGCGCTGCGCACCGCGGACGTGATGTTGTCCAGGCCGGCCGGCGGCTGCCCACCGGAGAGCACCGGATACCCGCCGACCGCGAACCGGTACGCCACCCGCGAGGCCGCCGCCACCAGCTTGTGCCGTACCTTCACCGGCTGACCCGTGACGAACTTCCGCAGCTCCTGCGCGCCCGCCTCCCGGCCCACGAGCACCGTGGTCCCGGGTTCGATGATCCCGCCGCCCGGGCTGTCGGCGGTCGACACCACCCGGCCGTCCCGGATCGTCACCTCATGGGTGTCGTCGCTGCACGGCGCCGCCCGGTCGGTGTCGGTGCCGCAGGTCGCGCGCACCCGGGAGGCGAAACCCCAGTCGGAGGTGAACGCCCCGATGGAGTTCTCCGGCAGCGCGTACTGATTGAGCCCGCCGAGCCTGAGCTGTCCGGTGGCCGTGCGGATCGAGCCGGTGAGCGCCATGTCGTCAAGACGGGCCCGGCGGTCCACGCCCATGCCGATGACGTCCTCGGTGGAGGTGCCGGGCGGCAGCGCGGGCCCGAAGCGCTGACCGTTCGGCACGGCCGCCTTGAGCGTACGGCCGCTCGCCACGGCCGGTCCCACGCTCGCGCCGGTCGCCTCGACACCCGGGTGCTGCGTCTCGGTGATGTTGAAGAAGTCGCCGTTCACCCCGGCGACGGCACCCTGGGCGTCGGCGAGGCGGGACGCGGGCGCCCGTGCGGCCACCTTCCCCGGGTACAGCAGGTCCAGCGTGACGTGCGGGTTGGTCAGGTCGACGCGCAGCAGATGGCCGTGCGCGGTCCCGCGGGCGCCTTGGATGTCGAACTGCTCGTAGACGACCCCCGGTGCGAGCCGGGTGCCGTCGGGAACGCCGCTGGCCGGTGCCGCCCCCACCAGGGCGGTACCGGCCAGCGCGCCGAGTGCGGTGAGAAAGGTCAGTGCCGTTCTGCCTGCCGTGAACCGTTTCTGACGTCGTGTCACAGTCCCCCCTGAGGGCTCGTCAACTGTCCCAGGACTCAGGGGAAGTGCATCAGATCGAGGCGGACGGCGGGGTGGCTAGGCGCCGACGACGCGAGAACGGGTGAGGAAACGCACCCCCTCGGGCGCCTCCAGCGAGAAACCGCTGCCCCGGCCCTCGACCACGTCGACGATCAGCCGGGTGTGACTCCAGGCCTCGTACTGGCTGCGGGACATCCAGAAGCCGACCGGCTCCTCGACGCCGTCCACGTACAGCTCCGCGAGCAGCACATCCGAGCCGCCGGTGCGGAACTCGCCCTCCGGGTAGCACATGGGCGCGCTGCCGTCGCAGCAGCCGCCGGACTGGTGGAACATCAGCGGGCCGTGCGCCGCGTGCAGCCGCCGCAGCAGATCGGCCGCCGCGGGCGTGAGTTCGACGCGCGGGATCTCCTCGTACATGCCAACCATCCCCAGGGGAGCCGGATCCGGGTCACGGACGGGTCAGGACACCACACCGGAGGTTGCGAGAGGGTTGCACCACGGCTTGGCGTACGGGGTGAAGTGGGCCGGTGTGTGGTCGACCGGCAGGCCGGGGCGCCAGGCGGTGAGGGCCTGGGCGCTGCACACGAACAGCTCCTGCGGCAGCCGGTCCAGCGGATACCAGCGCCAGTCGCCGACCTTCTCGTCGGGCTGGTCGGCCGGCTCGCCGTGCCAGGCGGTGACCTGGGCGGCGACGGTGACCCGTACGACCCCGCCGACCTGGTCGAGGAGGGTGCCGAGGAGGCGTACGTCCGCCGCTCGGGCCGTGAGGCCGGTCTCCTCGGCGAGTTCGCGGACCACCGTCTCCTGGAGCGACTCCCCGGGTTCCACCATGCCGCCTGGCAGCTCCCAGGTGCCGTGGCGGTGGCGGCCCAGGAGCAGGCCGCGCGGGCCGTGGAGGATCGCGCCGACGCCGAGGGCCGTCTGGGGGACGGGCGGGCGGGGCGTGCGGGGGCGGGAGGAGACGCGCCGGGTCGCGGCGGACTATCCGCACCCCAAGCCGCCCGAGGGGCAGCTCGCGCTGCTGCGGTTCGTCGCGCAGCGCGAGGGCGCCACCGTGCGCGAGGTGGCCGAGGCGCTGCTGATGAAGCCCAACAACGTCAGCACCCTCGTCTCGCAGATGACCGAGCGCGGACTGCTGGAGCGCCGCCAGGACGACTCCGACAAGCGGGTCGCGCTGCGGATTCACCCCCGTCGAGGCGGGCGTACGCACCCTGCCGCTGAGCCTCGCCTCCCTGGTCGCCTCCCCGCTGGGCGCGGCCCTCACCCAGCGGCTGGGCGCCCGGTTCACGATGCCGCTCGGCATGGTGCTCCAGGCCGTCGCCTGCTTCGGCATGCTCACCTGGCAGACGGACTCCTCCTACGCCACGATGTGGCCGCCCTTCGTCGCGCTCGGCCTCGGCGTCGGCATGGTGCTGTCCGCGTCCTCCGACGCCATCGTCGGCAACGCCCCCGTCCAGGACGGTGGAGTGGCGGGCGGTCTGCAGGCCACGACCCTCCAGATCGGCGGCGCCCTCGGCACCTCCGTGCTGGCGTCCCTGATCAGCGCCAAGGCCGGCGCCACGCTCACCGGCGAACTGACGGCGGCGGGCGTACCGTCCGCGCTCGCGGAGAGGCTCCAGGAGGCCAAGGACGCGGTGGCGATGGGCATTGCGCCGGTCTCCGCGGACATGCCGGCAGGCGTGCGGGCGGCGGTGGTGGAGGGCAGCGGGCAGGCGTTCCTGAACGGCGTCCATGCCGCCGTGGTTCTCACCGGTGTCCTGTGTCTGGTGGGGGCCGCCGTGGCGGCGGCGGGGCTGCGGCGCTCCGCGGAGTGAGGGGTGCGGACGGCGTAAAACCGCTGGCCCCGGCGGCGAGCGTCTGCTTAGGGTGATCGTCGCGGCATCGCGTGGCGGTGCCGGCAGGGTGAGGCATGGAGGTTCCGCGGAGTTGCCTGTGGAGGCATCACCTTGTCCGTCGAGTTCAACCACACCGTTGTCGCCTGCCGGGACCGCGAGGAGTCGGCCCGTTTCCTCGCCGGGATCCTCGGCCTCGAAGTCGGCGAACCGGCCGAGCCGTTCCTGCCCGTCGTCACCGCCAACGGCGTCAGCCTGGACTTCGCGACCGTCGGCCACGACGTCCCGACCCAGCACTACGCCTTCCTCGTCTCCGAGGAGGAGTTCGATCAGATCCTCGCCCGGCTCGTCGCGGCGCGGGTCCCCATCCAGGCCGATCCGCCACCCTGCGCCCAGCCCTTCACTCCGGCTGAACTCACCTGCGTCAGGCTCGCGTGACCGCCCGGGGGGCAGGACCCGGCCGGATGGGCCGTTGGGCGGGTGG
>NZ_JAVRBF010000778.1:0-274 GCF_032436805.1 Streptomyces sp. P17
GTCAGCACGCCAGGACTTGTTCCCTTCGGAAATAGCGTGATGATTTTGCCATGCTCATTTTCTTCATGGTAGTCATACCAGGTTTCGACATCCATTGCGGGATCGTTAAACCAAGGGATCATGGCTTTTTGACGATCCAGCAGTTCAATTACCGTCTTCGAAACAGTAGCGTCCCAGGGGCCGTTTACTTTGTCAGTGTTGATGCGTAATTTGCAAAGCGGAGGCAGGGGTCTTGAACGATCAATTCGCATATCATAGGTTCGCCTCTCTAGCC
>NZ_JAVRBF010000779.1:0-274 GCF_032436805.1 Streptomyces sp. P17
GCCCTCTAATTGTTACGCAGCACTAGTCCTTAGCTCAATATAACCTTTGCGGCATAAAAAAGCCCGATACACAGATCGGGCTTGAGATCACATCGGCTTAGCCAAACTCATTAAAACGAGTAAGACACTCTGGTGTAGTAGAAACGGCCAATATTGTTATAAAGGCCTGTTGATGCGGTAGTACCGGTAGTCACGCCTGGTAAATCACGATCAAATAGGTTATCGACGCCTAGTACTAAATTCACGCCGCTATCAAATTGATAGCCTAAGGTGG
>NZ_JAVRBF010000780.1:0-274 GCF_032436805.1 Streptomyces sp. P17
GAATGCTGGCTCTCCAAGAAAACTGAAACATGCATTCATCTTTCGATATATGGCGCGCGATCGAAGCATCGCCAAAGGTAGTTAACAAAGACCTAGCGGCCAAGCCGCGGCTGGCGCGGGCAAGACGGAGGCATGAGACTGCCCGACTGCCAGGGGCGCGACTTTGCGACCGATGCGGCGGATTCAGGACTGGTGGCCAAGCTGCCTCAAGACCTGTCGATGGGCGAGGTCTGCATCGGCTCGACATCCGACCCCGCTGAGGGGTAGGATGTCG
>NZ_JAVRBF010000781.1:0-274 GCF_032436805.1 Streptomyces sp. P17
TACGACATGCAGGTGTTCCGGATCACCTCGGAAATATCCAGGCAGGTGTTTCCGGTCATGCTGGATCTCGACAGCCCGCACTTCCTGGCGGGCATGGAGCGGCTTCGCGTGATCTCGGAGCGGATCGCCGATACCCGCACCCACGGCGGCCTCTGGCCGAAGCTGAAGCGCGCCGGCCTTGCAGCCAGCGCGGCGGTGGCTTTCGCGCGGCTGTATTTCATGCGGCCGAAGCAGAACGTGCTGCCACGGGAAATTTCCCTGCAGCCGTCGTGGT
>NZ_JAVRBF010000782.1:0-274 GCF_032436805.1 Streptomyces sp. P17
TGAGGGGATGGTGTCCATGCCGCCGCAGCCCTGCTTATAAGACCCGATGGCGAGGAAATTCCCATTCCCCCAACCCTCAACCCAAGCCTTGCGATGAGGATCGCGCTTGGTTGGACTATCATACTGTATGAGGTCCACCGGGTTCGGGTTCGGTCCAATCAACTGACGGGCCAGCGTCGTCTTTCCTGATCCATTGGTCCCGCGAATATTGATGATCATGGTCTAGTTCTCCATTTCTATTTCTCAACCTTATCCCCGGCGGGGATAGCGGTCA
>NZ_JAVRBF010000783.1:0-274 GCF_032436805.1 Streptomyces sp. P17
GCCGCCGCCGGCATAGAAGCGCTCCTCGGCCGGGATGGCAGTGAGCGGCGCGCCGGTGAGCGAGCCGGCCGCGATGCGCCCGGCCAGCACGTAGCGGGCGTCCTCGTCGAGCGCGTAGTAGGTGGAGGCGGCCGCATGCGCCTCGACGAGGTTGACCGTCGAGCCCACCGCCTTGCCGTAGGCATCGAGGTCGCCGGTGATGCGCACGCCGCGCGTCGGGTCGAGCAGGCTGTCGGTCGAATCGTAGCGGACCCCCGTGGTACCGCCGACGAGG
>NZ_JAVRBF010000784.1:0-274 GCF_032436805.1 Streptomyces sp. P17
GTGTTGCGTAACAATGGAGCCCCGAACGCCCAGACACTTCACAGCCTCATCTACACTCCCAAGGAGAAGTCCCGGGAACGGTTCAATGATCTTAAGATGGAGCTTGAGGAAGTTGAACTGATGATCCATGAGGATCGAATGGAGAATAGGGACGTTCCAGACTTCAAGCCGCGTCAGGATCATCTTGACAGGATTGAGCGCCTGAAAGGAGAGATCAGGGCTGAGGAGAAGAACGCCCAGCGCCCGGACTTCTCGTTGAACCTTGAAAGCTCGC
>NZ_JAVRBF010000785.1:0-274 GCF_032436805.1 Streptomyces sp. P17
GCTGGCGGCAGATGGGCTGCACCGGCTGGGGCTGGGATGACGTCAAGCCTTACTTCCTGAAATCCGAAGATTATTTCGACGGCGCCAGTGACGATCACGCTGCCGGCGGGCCGTGGCGGGTGGAGCGCCAGCGGCTGCGTTGGGACATCCTCGACGACTTCGCCCGCGCGGCTCAGGAAACCGGCATCCCCGCGAGCGAGGATTTCAACACCGGCGACAATGAAGGCGTGGTTTATTTCAAGGTCAACCAACGCGGCGGCTGGCGCGAGTCTCT